>CALJLX010000354.1 GCA_937982495.1 uncultured Desulfuromonas sp. | reverse complement strand
TCCATCCCTCCGAACGCATGTCTCTTCCTCCTTTTGCTCCTTGCTATTTACGATTCATCCTTTATACGTCAGGAGAGCGTGTTTGTCGAAGTCTTCCGTGCATCATCAAAAAGACTGTGACGAATTTCGACACTTGTGTCGGGATGCTTTACACCTCTTCGCCAAGTTCGAGCTCCTCCTGCCTTCAAGTATATGTTGTATATATGGAATCTATGTGGCATGGGAATTGAAAAATCAAGATGGTTCATGAGCGCGAAGGGCGTTTGGAATCGTTGGATGATTTCGGAGGGGGTGCGAGGTTTTCCATGTTCGAGCGGAAATGCCGGGAAAAGCTAGCTCTCCTCGGGCGTATCGCCGAAGCGGTTGGTGCCAGTGACGAACTGTCCACGGTAACTCGCCTGATCGTCGAATTGACTGTCGAGTTTCTGGCGGCGCGGCGGGGTTCTCTGATGTTTCTGGATGGCCATCAGGAGCTTTCCATCATCGCTTCCGTGGGGATGGACCGCGAAGCCGCCCGATCCTGGCGCGGCCGCCTTGCCCGGGGGGTGGCGGGAACGGTTGCCGCCCAGGGCGCGCCGCTGCTTTGCGCCGATGCCCTGGGCGATGAACGTTTCCCCGAAGGCTGTCGCGAGCCTGTTCCCGCCCGTACTTTCATCTCCTCGCCGATTGTCGGCAAGGATCGACTGCTGGGCGTGTTGAACTTTTATGATCGCCTCGCCGCCCCCTTTGACGCCGATGATCTCGACTTGGTGGGGGCCGTTTCCGCCCTGGCCGCCCTGGCCATGGAAAAGCTGTTGTTGGCTCGGAACTATCAGGAACGAACCGCCGATATCGAAGAGGCCAACCGTCGCCTGATCGCCCAGGATCTGGCCAAGACCGAGTTTTTGACCCGCCTTTCCCATGAATTGCGCACGCCCTTGAACGCGATCCAGGGGGCCATGCATCTGTTACGCGACGAGCGTGTCAATGGCGAGGCTCGTCGCGGGGAATTCCTCGATATCGTCGCGGCGGAGACGGGGCGACTGTTGGATATGGTGAACCGGCAGCTCGACTTCCTGCGGATTGAAGACGAAAGCCGCATGCTGCGCAAGACCTTCCTTTCTCTGGATGCCATCCTGCGCGAGGTTCTGCGGGTGGCTCCGGAGCAGAAAGCCGCCCGCTACCGGCAGTTGGAAATCGAACTCGACATCCCCCGGAATCTGGAGGAGGTGGTGGGCGACAAGATTCTCGTCGGACAGATGTTCACGCATCTGCTCGACGGCTTGGCCGCCTATCTGACCCAATCCGTGCGGCTGCTTGTTTCTATCCGCGAATTGGAGGCGGTCGGGGTCGTGTTGCAGGCCTTTGAGGAAGTCCCCGAGACGGTCCAGGACGGGTTGTTGGCGGTAAAGAACATCTACCGCTCCGATCGCCCCGAGGAATCGGTTAAGTTTTACCTGGCGATGAAGGTGGCGGAAAACCACGGCTGGCGGCTCGGCATCGGTAACAGCGAGAAAGGCTTTCGGGTCAGCCTGCACATTCCCCGGGCCCGGGCCATGCGTCGCGATACGGCTCTGTCCATGGTCATGGACCGTGCCCTCGGGTTTGTTTCGGAAGTGCTGGGGGTCGATACCTGCTCCCTCATGCTCAGCGATGAGCTGACCGGCGAGCTGACCATCCGCAGCGCCCTCGGTCTCGACGACTGGATCGTGCAACAGACCCGCATCCGCCCCGGTGACCGTATCGCCGGTTGGGTCGCCCAGGAAGGGCAGCCGGTGCTGATCGAGAATATCGAGACCGACGCCCGTTTCGCCCGCAAGAACATGAAGGGTCAATACCGCTCCAATTCCCTGCTTTCCCTCCCCCTGCTTCATCAAGGACAAGCGGTCGGCGTCCTCAACCTGAACAACAAGAAGAACGGCGAGCCCTTTTCCGAGCAGGATCTCGCCCTGGCAGCGCCGATCTGCGAACGACTCTCCCTGCTGCTCGAAAAAACCTCTCGCACTTGCGACCACGAGGGGCGGTTGCGGGATCTGGTCGCCGGCCTCGACGCCCTGCTCTCCGCCGAGCAGCGCTACCGGAAAAAGAGTTCCCGTTACGCCGACCTGCTGGTGAAGGTCTTGGAGCAACTCGGAGTCGAAGCCCGCGAAAAGGCCTTGGCCCCCTATGTCGCCCTGGTTTACGATCTGGGGCTGATTGCCCATGACGAACGGCTGGCGACCCGGAAACGCCCCCTGACCCCCGTCGAAGCCTTGATGGTTCGCAATCATCCCCAGGCCACCTTGGACATGCTCGAATCGATCGAGTCTTCCCAGCTGGTTGCCGAAGCCGTACTTCATCACCATGAGCGGTTCGACGGTCTAGGCTATCCCGACGGTCTCAAGGGAGACGAAATCCCGCTCATGGCCCGGGCCCTGGCGATCGTCGACGCCTACTGCGCCATGACCGAAGACCGTCCCTATCGCGGCGCGCTCAGCTGCGATGAGGCTTTGCGTGAAGTGGCGGCAGGGGCAGGTTCGCTCTACGATCCTCTCGTGGTCGAAGCCTTGCAGGCCGCCTTGGCGGGATGACAAATGCCTTGTTTCTTTTTTGCGACAGATTAAGCTGTTGATTTTAAATAAAAATTCGAGGATTATTGTAAATGTTGTTGGTTTTTTGCGACAAACGGCCTGGCTGGAGCGGGATGCTCTGTCGGGGCGTTTTGCATTTTATTGTAATAGTTGGATTAATTCGATTGGATCGGGACTTGCAAAAGAGGAGAATCTGGCCGGAATTTGGCCTTTTTGCTGTTGTGGATCGCGTTATGGAGGGGGTCTCCTGAACACCAACCTATTATTGAAGGAAGCCCCTTGAGCCCCTTTGAATTCCAAAAAATCGAACACGAAGACCCTTTGTTTCAAGAAGTTCTTGCCCTGCGCTACAAGGTTTATTGCGAAGAGCGCGGATTTGAAAATCCCCAGGACCATCCCGACGGATTGGAGCGAGACGAATACGACGCATCTTCCGTACATTTCGCCGCCTTGCTGAAAACCACCCGCAAGGTGGTGGGAACGGTTCGCCTCATCCTCCATTCCGAACGCAGCTTCCCCATCGAAAGAGCCTTTGCCTTCAACAAGGATCTTTCCCATCTGCATCCGCGCCAGTTAGGGGAAGTCTCCCGGCTGGCGCTTTCAAAGAGTTATTGTCAGGAATTGCAGCAGGCGCGCCTGCGTTCCGATTCGGAGGCGGGCGAGGTGGTCAATGGGCTGTTGCGCTCTCTGGCGGAGGAAAGCCTGGAGCGGGGGATTTCTCATCTGTACGCAGTGATGGCGCGGGGTTTGCCGATTTTGCTGGCCCGGCGCAAGGTGCTTTTTTCGCAGATTGGCCCGGAGCGGGAGTATCACGGACTGCGCGCTCCCTACCTGGGCGCGGTGCGGGATATCGTCAACCGCAATCCGGTAATCTTCTATACCTGCCGGCCCGAAACGCCCCTGGAGGCCGTGGCCTGATTCATGACGAGGCCTGGCGCATGGCCTTGAGTACAAAATGCCGGACGATGCGCTGGAGCGGATTCTTCCCGCCACCCCAGACGTACCCCCGGTGCATCTTCCCTCGCAGCATGTCGATCTGCAGGTAATGGGGGACCGGCTTGCTGGTCCCCTTCCCGGTCAGAATCTTCACCACTTCGGTTGCCACCAGCGACGCGGCCAGGGTACAGGCCGGCGCCACCGCCGGCCCCTTCCGTTCCTTCACTCTCACCTTCCGTTTGTCCAGATAACTCAGGTGGTAAGGTCGTGGGGCCAGCCCCGTGGCGAAGGCCGCCAGCTTCTCCAACTCACCCATCCCGTCATCGATGCCGAAATAGTCATCAAAGCTCATTCCCTGCGGTGAAAAGACCTGCAAGGTCGCACCAAAACCGAGGGGAGCGGCGGTCAGGGCGTAAATGCCCTGGCCGCGGGCCCGGTTGAAGACCAGGCGACGGATGTCGATCTCGAAAAATTCGATACCGTCGACAAAGACCTCGACCCCCTCCAGAAACTTGTCGATGTTCTCCGCCGAGACCCCTTGGGGGAAAAGGGTGATCTCCGCCTGGGGATTGATGTCGCGGATCATTTCGGCGAGCACTTCGGCCTTGTGGCGGCCGCGGGTGCTGTGAAAGGCCCCGAACTGACGGCTGATATTGACCGGCTCGAAAACGTCGAGATCGGCGATGTTAAATTTTCCGACACCGAGGCGGGCCAGGGTCAGTAGATGGATGCCACCGACGCCGCCAGCGCCGGCTACCGCTACCTTGGCGTTGAGCAGACGGGCCTGCTCCCCTTCTGTCAGCAGGCCGATGTTGCGGGAAAATTCGTTGTCGATCAGCGAGCCGATATCGATCATGGATCACTCCTGGGAAGAAAACCATCGATAGTCAGTTTTCGGCGGATGACGGGGAGCAGGGCGCGAGCCTGCTCACGGTCTTCAGTCCCCGCGATGAGAACCTTGTACGTTCCATCGATGCGGGTAATGGCCATCTGATGTTCCGGAAAGGCGGCACCGGCCCGGTCCTTCAGGGCTTGGGCGTTGGCGGGATCGGTGAAGGCGCCGAGTTGGATGCTGTGGCCGGGCGGCCTTGCGTGCGTCATGGCGGCGGAAGGGGCGGGCAGAGAAAGGGGAGATTGCGCCCCGGGGGGGGGCTCCGCTTCGGGTATCGTCGGAATCGGGGGCGGTAGGGACATTGTCATTGGCGACGGCGGCTGAGGTTGTTCCTCCTGGGGGAGAATCTCCCGCTCTTCCAGCCATTCGTCCAGCGGCGAACCGAGCGCCGCGCGCAGATAGGCGAGATCGACCCCCAGTTCGTTGATTTCCCGGCGGTACTCGTAGTAGGCGTCGGCCAGTTCCGCTTCCCGGGCGAGAACGTCGGCCAGGGTGCTCTGCCCTTCGTCGAACTCCGCCCGTACCCGTTGCAGGGAGGTCCGGTTCAGGCGGATTTTCAGTTCCCAGGCATCGACAAGCAAGGCCTTTTCCCGCACCTTTCCCCAGAGTTCGTCGATCTCGTCGGCGATCCCCCGGGCATGGGCCGCGCGCTGATGGGTCAGACGCAAGCGCTCGGCTTGGGCCCGGCGGATCTCGGTGAGGTTCTTCCCCCACTCGAAAATCGTCCACTCCAGAACGGCGCCGGTGCTCCAGACTTCGTCCCGGTCCAGGTTGTTGTTGTCCTGGCGGGTGTATTGACCGAAGAGGGAGATTTCGGGGTAGAGCCGGGCGCGGGCCTTGCGCACTTCCGAATCCGCCGCCAGCACCTGTTGCTCCAGCGCCAGCGAGTCGGCGCGAGAAGGGGAATCGGTGAGCGATGTGTCGTCGTCCATGACTTTCGGGCGCCGGTAATGGCGCGGGGGACGGAGGGTCAGGGCCGTGTCCTTGTCGAGATAAAGGGCGTTTTTGAGCCGTTCGACGGCGACCTTCTCGCGAATCCGGGCACGCTGGGCCTCGGCTTCGGCAAAGGCCAGCTCGCTCTGCTGACGCAACAGATCTTCTTCCTGGGCATACCCTTCGGCCCTTTGTTCCCGCAGTATTCGCAACCGTTCCCGCCGGCTTTCCAGGTTTTTAACCAGGCTTTCCCGCTGTAATTGAGCGTTCAGCGTTCCCAGGAAGAGCTCTTCGGCATCCCGTCGCGCCAAGTCCGCGCGGCGTTTGGTTTCGTAACCCGCCTGCGCCTCCAAGCGCTGAGTGCGTTCCAACTCCTGACGCAAGGCTCCCCCCCGGTATAAGGGCTGTTCCAGCACTAGGCTGGCCGAGCGGAAGCGCCGGTCGCCGTAGAGATCCACATCCCGAGGCGGAAGCCCGGGGCCGAAGGCGTCGGCGTCGATGATCAGCCGGTTCGGCCGGTCGAGCAGGGTGTAGGAAGCGTCCATGCGCAGTGCGGGCAGAAAATTCTTGCGTGCCGCGGCAACCTCCTCGCCGCGAGCCTCTTCCCGCGCCTGGGCGGCTTTGACCTCCCGGTCATTTTCCACCGACAGGCGCAGGCAGTCCTCCAGGCCCAGTTCCATCGCCGAAACCGGGTGTGCCGTGAGCAGGAGGATGAGAAGCCCGAAGGCGGTGAATCGTCGCATGGTTTTATTCCAGGAACCGGACATTGACGGTCATGCCGTGGACCAGTCCCGCGTAGTCGTCGAGGGTGATATAGACTTTCTGGGTATTAATGTCGAAAGAGGCCATGGGATCGAAGGTGCGCTGGGATTTCCGTGAAACCGTCGGGAAGATGCGGTAGACCTTGCCGGAGTAGGTTTTCCCTGGCAGGTTGTCGACGGTCACGGCGACCTGCTGGTCGAGGACGACCCGGCCGACATCCGATTCTTCCACCTCGGCGTGAATGCGTAACTGATCAGGGTCGATCAGGGAGAGCAAGGGCGCGGCGATGTCCACCGTCTCGCCCGGTTCGACCAAGCTTTCGATGACCAGGGCGTCGAAGGGAGCGGCAATCGTGTAATCGGCGAGCAGGGCCTTCTGATATTTAAGTTCGGCGCGGATCTCGGCGACGCCGGCCTGCGCCTGATCCACCGTTTCCCGGCGGGAGCCTCGCCGCAGTTTATCCTGTTGCGCCTTCAGTTCGTCAAGTTGGGCCCGGGCCACGCGCCGGGCTTCCTCAGCCTTTTCCCATTCGACGCGGGTCGTCGCCCCTTTTTCCAGCAGACGCTGTTGCCGCCGCGCCTCGACCTCGGCTTGTTCGAAGACCGCTTCGGCCCGCTGCACGGCGCTGTTGCCGGCCGCCACATCCTCCTTGCGGAAACCCGAGGACTGCTCCCGCAGACCCGCCTGGGAGATCGGAAGAGCGTCGTGTAGGGAAAGAGTGTAGATCTCGGT
>CALJLX010000353.1 GCA_937982495.1 uncultured Desulfuromonas sp. | reverse complement strand
TCGGCGAGGCGCTCCAGCAGCTCTTCGTGAACGGCGAGGCGCCGGGCGATCCAACCTTCTTCCTCGTGCATGGCGTCGAGATAGGCGAGACGCTGCTCGAAGCGATAGAGCCGGTCGGAGATCCCTTCGCCGGCCGCCCCCTCGGCTCCCGCCAACGCTTGGTGCAGGCGTGCCGCTTCCACCTGGCGATCCCAGGAAACGTCGCCGATCACCTCTTCGAGCATCTCCAGGGAAATGTCGCGGGTTTCCTCGACAAAAGCGGCGAGCAGCACGAAATCGCAGAAGACGTTGATCAACCGGGGAATGCCGCCGCTGTAGCCGTACAGGGTGTCGAAGGTGCCTTCCTGCCAGCGCAGGGCGTTGCGGTTGCCGGCCATGGCCAGGCGATGGTAGACGTAGGCCTCGGTTTCCTCGCGGGTCAGGGGTTCGAGATGGCAGTGGACGCTGATGCGCTGGCGCAGCTGGCGCAGTTCGGGGCGGGTGATGACCTTCTGCAGTTCGGGCTGCCCGACCAGGACGATCTGCACCAGCTTGAAGTTGTCCGCTTCGAGGTTGGAGAGCAGGCGGATCTCTTCGAGCACGGCCGGGGAAAGGTTCTGGGCCTCGTCGATGATGATGACCGGTCGCTTCTGCTCGGCGTGCAGGGCCACGAGATGGTCGTTGAGATCGCGCAGGAGGGTGACCTTGTCCTTGTCCTTGCCGCCGACCTCCAGGCCGAAGTCTTCGTTGATCATGGCCAGCATCTGCCGGGCGGTGGCCCGGGTGTTGAAGACCATGGCAAGAACCATGTCCGCGTCGAGGTTGTTGATCAGATCGCGGATAATGGTGGTCTTGCCCGAGCCGACCTCGCCGGTGAGGAGAATGAAGCCGGCCCGCTCCTGCAAGCCGTACTTGAGATAGCTGATGGCCTTCTTATGCGACCGGCTGTTGAACAGGAAGCGCGGGTTGGGCACCAACTCAAAGGGTTTGACGGTCAGGCCGAAATAAGATTCGTACATGAAGAATCCAGGCTGAAGAAGGCTGAAGACTGAAGGGGTAAGGCTGAAGACTGAAGAGGCTGACTACTTCAGCCTTCGGTCTTCGGCCTTACCACCTTAAAGCCACCTGCGCGAAGACGATGTTGTTGTCGTAATCTTCCGAGGGAATGTCCGAGTCGTTGCGATTGTAGGTGTAGCCGAGGGAAACCCGGCCCAGACGCAGCTGATGGTAGAATTCGAGGCGGCCGCCGTAGCGCTGGTACTCCTCCAAATCCCCCTCTTCGTAGTCGGTGTAGCTGAGCAGCCAGGCGATCCCTTTCTTGTTGGTGATGGGCACATCGCCGTCCAGGGTCGCGCCCATGCCGTCATCCCGCCGGTCGATTTCGATATAGTCGTCGCGGGTCTGAAAAACGGTGAGACGCACCTTGGAACGGTCGGCATAAGCGAGATAGGCGGAGGCCTTTTGCCGCTCACGGGCGCCGTCCTCGACGCTGGCGGAGATGTCTTCCTCGTAGGCGGCGCCAACGGAAAAAGCGACGGAGATCTGGTAGTCGGCCTGCCCGCCGAAGAGGGTGGAATCGTAATCGTCGCTGAACTCGTAGTCGAGCCAGGCGCGGCCGACGTCGCCGCGCAGGGCGAGCTGGTCGTTCACCTGCCAGAGCAGGCCGACGCCGGCATCGGTGCGGTCGTATTCTTCCTCGCCGGTGTCGTCGAGGAGGGAACGGCTGGCATCCTTGGGACGGAACTGGGTAAAGGATCCGGTGAGATCGGCGCTGATCCGCGGAGTGAGCTGCTGGGTCAGGACGGCCGAATAGCGGTGGGTTTCCGCGTCGTCCCCTTCCTCTTCCCGATACCAGACATTTTCATAGAGATAGTCGAAACGCGCCTGGAGGGTGCGCAGGGGTTGGAGCAGCAGGTAGGGATTGATCTCCAGGCGGTTGCTGTCGGTGAGGTTGACCAGGTTGTTGTCGACGGCGCCCTTGTCCCCTTCGTCGATGGGTACGCGTTCGTAGGTATCGGTGACCCGGAGAAAGAGGGCGTCGCGATAGAGGTTGAAGGTGGAGTCGAGACGCGCCCCCTGGCTCGGCCGCAGTTCGTCCTCGTCGCTGTTGTCCCAGTATTTCTCGTATTCGAGACCGAGATCGAGGGTCAGATCGACGAGCCGGGTATTCCAGAGAATATCCAGGGAGGGACGGACGAAGGTGACGAAATCCCCCTCTTTGTCCCGCTCCAGGTAGATATTGTCGTTATACTCCTGGCGCAGGGAGAAGGACGGAGTCGCCCGGAA
>CALJLX010000352.1 GCA_937982495.1 uncultured Desulfuromonas sp. | reverse complement strand
GGTGCCGGTCTTCTCCCTCCCCGGCAATCCCGTCTCCAGCCTGCTGACCTTCGACACCTTCGTCCGTCCAGCCCTGCTTAAAATGCTCGGACACCGCCAGGTGCTGCGGCCGCTGCTGCGGGCGACCCTGCAGACGCCGGTCGCCAAGAAGGCCGGGCGGGTGCATTTTCTGCGGGTGCGGGTCGGCCGCGTCGACGGCCGCTTGACAGCGGTCAGCGCCGGCGATCAGAATACGGGTATCCTCAGCACCCTGCTGCACGCCAACGGCGTCGCCGTCCTCCCCGCCGAACGGGAGAGCTTCGCCGCCGGGGAGACCGTCGACATCCACCTCTTCGAGCCGGAACTCGTCCCGGCCGAAGCCTGAACCCACAACTGGAGCCTTCATGAAGCACAAAGCCATCTCCTTCGTCGCCAAATCGGGAACCGGCAAGACCACCCTGCTGGAAAAAGTCATCGCCGACCTGAAAAGGCGGGGCTACCGGGTCGGCGTCATCAAGCATGACGCCCACCAGTTCGACATCGACCATCCCGGCAAGGACAGCCATCGCCTTACCGCCGCCGGCGCCGACACCATGCTCATCAGTTCCCCGGCCAAACTGGCGCTGGTCAAGCAGCACGCCGCCTCGCCCCCCCTGGAAGAACTGCTCGACACCTATTTCGCCGACGTCGACCTCATCGTCACCGAAGGCTTCAAAAAGAGCGGCCTGCCGAAGATCGAAATCCACCGCCGGGAACGCAGCGCCACCCTCATCTGCCGGGGAGAAGAAAACGACCCGACCCTGGTCGCGGTCGCCAGTGACGAGCCGCTGGAGCTCGACGTTCCCGTCCTCGACCTCAACAACCCCGCGGCCATCGTTAATTTTGTGGTCAAGACGTTAAGGCTGAAGACCGAAGACTGAAGACTGAAGCACCCCCCCGTTTTCCCTTCAGTCTTCAGCCTTCAGCCTAACAACCTATTTAAAGGAGCCCCCCATGTTCGGACTTGGAACCCAGGAAATGCTGATTATTCTCGTGCTGGTGCTGATCGTCTTCGGCGCCGG
>CALJLX010000351.1 GCA_937982495.1 uncultured Desulfuromonas sp. | reverse complement strand
TTCATCCGCTTCGGTTTCCCCGGCTGCCCGGATCTGATGGTTCTCGATCAACGGTTGCCGGTCGGGTTCATCGAGGTCAAGGGTCCCGGCGGACGGATGAGCAAGGGCCAGCGGGAGTTTGAGCTGTTCTGCCACCTCCACCGGATTCCTCACCTGGTCGCCGCCTCTGTCGAGGAGGTCAGCGACTGGTGGGACAAATTACCAAACGTGGTCAAAAAAGCGGCAGAAGGCTAAGACCGGCCTCGCTCCTGGAGGCGACGGTTGCTCTCCCCGGAATCGGGAGGACTTTTCCCCAGGGGGTGTGGATTAAAGTTGCGGCGACCGCGGGTTTCCCGACCCGTTTTTTAGGGGGCGTTTTTGGTATACATAATGGACCTTCTGTTTACCAAACTGGTTACGAAAATATAGGCAGCCCTGGCTGGTTCATTTCTTCCTTTGGAGGCTCATAGATGCTTTTCGACAAACTCGCCGGGTTCATCGAGCGACACATTCCCGGCCTGGTTTCCGACCTCGAACAAACCGCCCTCTTCGAGTTTCCCTTCCGTGCCCATGAAGCCGTGACGCCGGGGAAATTTTCCCAGGACGATCTCGACCACTTTTTTCTCCCCTTTCCGCGAACGGCCATCGAGGACAAGGCGACCTGCACCTTCCTCTTCGACGGAACCGAAAAGCAAGTGGGGCTATCCCAGCCCAGGGCCTTCATCGATGTCCTGTCCCTGGCGGGCGGTGACGACCCCGCCGCCTTCAACGACAAACAGTCCGTGCTCGACCCCGAAATGAAGCAGTGGGCCAAGCAGGAGGGATTGCACCAGATCGCCCTCGGGCGCATCTTTTCCCTGCAACTCCCGGAAGGAAAGATCGACTATCAGGCTTCCGCCTGCGTGGATCGCATCATCATCGTCAACGGGCGCGGGGAAATCCAGTCCGACATGAGCATGCACGAATTGAAGGTGATGCCCGGAGCCCAGGAGTTCTGCCAGGGCATCATCGGCAACGCCATCACCTCCATCGAGGAACTGATGCTGATCAACAGCGACCCCGAATATTTCATTTTCGAGAAGTCGCCCGCCAACCCCAGGAAACCCAAAGCGGGCCGGATCACCCGCAGCCCCGACCG
>CALJLX010000350.1 GCA_937982495.1 uncultured Desulfuromonas sp. | reverse complement strand
CAAATGAGCAAGAGAATCATCATCTGTTGCGACGGAACCTGGAACGAGCCGGAGAAAATGAAAGAGGGGCGGCGAGTGCCGACCAACGTGGTCAAGCTGGTGCGGGCCATCGAACCCCGGGACGAGGCGCGGGGGATCGATCAGGTCGTCTATTACGGCCGGGGGGTGGGGACCGGCGCCTTCGGCTATGTCGACAAATACCTCGGCGGCGGCACCGGCCTGGGTATTTCCCGCAACATCCGCGACGCCTATCAGTTTCTCGCCCTGAACTATGTCGAGGGGGATGAAGTCTTCTGCTTCGGTTTCAGTCGCGGCGCCTACACCGCCCGTTGCCTCACCGGCATGCTCGATGCCGCCGGGCTGCTCGACAAGAACGACCTCGACCATCTTCCCGATGCCTACGCCTATTACCGCACGCCTCCGGAAAAACGCGCCGCCAGCAAATACCACCTGCGGCTGATCGACCTGCCCCGCAGTCGGCCGAAAATCAAGTTTCTCGGTGTCTGGGACACGGTCGGTGCCCTCGGCGCGCCGACCCCCATGCTCGGGGCGATTTCGAAAAAACTCTGGGTCGGTTTTCACGATGCCGCGTTGTCGAGCCTGGTGGAGAACGCCTGTCAGGCCCTGGCCGTCGACGAACGGCGCGGCCCCTTCGTCCCGGCCCTCTGGGACCGGCGTAGCGGACAGAAGACGGTGCAACAGGTCTGGTTCGCCGGTGTGCATTCCAACATCGGCGGCGGTTATGCCGACAGTGGCCTCGCCGATCTCGCCCTGCTCTGGATGGTCGACCGGGCGCGGGAACAGGGGCTGGTTTTTGACGGCCGCTATCTCGCCGACCGCAAGAAGGTCGATCCCCAGGTGAACGGTAAGTTGGAGGATTCCTTCTCTCTCGGCTATAAATTTCTTCAGGCGCTGCGGGTCAAGCCCTATCCCCGGCCCATCGGCCAATTTCTGAATATGGGGGAGATGGTGCATGAAAGCGTCGTGAAACGACTGTTGCACCCCCACCTTGATTACCGGCCGGAGAACATTGTCGCCCCCGGTCAGGATCCCGGCACCCTGATCGACCAGGAGAGTCCGCGCCCGACGATCCACATCGACGAACTCCCTCTGCCGATCTTCCGCGAACGCCGCGCCGCCCGGCGCGATCTCGGCGCCGAGCCGGCGACCCTGATGCTGGGCGATAATGTCGCCGTCCCCTGTCATGTCTCCAATTACAGCGACGCCGGCGGCGTCATGCTGGCCGTGGATCAACCTCCGGATCCGGGGACCGAGGGGATTCTCGAATACGGCCAGATCGGCCGGCACAAGATCCG
>CALJLX010000349.1 GCA_937982495.1 uncultured Desulfuromonas sp. | reverse complement strand
CCCTGGCCGAGGAGATCAACCGCCAATGGAGCAAACTCGACCGGCCGGTGGACGTCCTGCTGGAGGTCAATCTCGGCGACGAGTCGAGCAAGGCCGGAACCGGCGAAGACCAAGCCATCGAACTGGTCCGCCGGGTCGCGGAGATGCCCTTCCTGCGCTTGCGCGGCCTGATGGCCCTCCCCCCCTGGTTGGACGACCCCGAGGAGGTGCGCCCCTACTTCCGCCGCCTGCGGGAACTGGCGCGGGCCATCGAAGCGATGAAGATTCCCGGCGTGACCATGGCCGAGCTTTCCATGGGCATGAGCAACGACTTCGAGGTCGCCGTCGAGGAAGGGGCGACCCTGGTCCGGGTCGGTACCGCCATCTTCGGCGAACGCGGGTAGGACGATTGATTCGTGAGGAGTGAGGCGTAAGCCTCCGACAAAACGGCTCTTTTGATTTTTTCTCCTCACTCCCAACCCCTCACCCCGCACGGATTTAGATTGGGACTTGATCCATGAGTTACGCTCCCCCCCGCGCCCTCTGGGCCTCCCGTCTCGGTTTCATCCTTGCCGCCGCCGGCAGCGCCGTCGGCCTCGGCAATATCTGGAAATTCCCCTACATCACCGGCCAGAACGGCGGCGGCGCCTTTGTTCTCGTCTACCTGATCTGCATCGCCGTGGTCGGGTTGCCGATCATGATGGCCGAACTGATGATCGGCCGCCACACCCGCAAGGACGCCGTCGGCGCCTTTATCCACCTGGAGGGGAAACGTTCCTTCTGGCAGGCGCCGGGCTGGATCAGCGTCGCCGCCGCCTTCATCATCTGCTCCTACTATTCGGTGGTCGCCGGCTGGACCCTCGATTACGTCTATCGCGCGCTGGTGGGGAGCCTTGCCGGGCAACCGGCCGAGGTCATCGAAGGGATGTTCGGCGGCCTCACCGCCGACGGTCCGCGTCAGCTGCTCTGGCACTTCGTCTTCATGAGCCTGTGCCTGGGGATCGTCATCGGCGGCGTACAGAAAGGGATCGAACGCTGGAGCAAAATTCTCATGCCGATTCTTTTCGTGCTGATGGCCCTGCTCTTCATGAACGGACTGCTCAGCCCCGGCGCCTGGCAGGGGATCACCTTCATGTTCCGCCCCGACTTCGCCAAGCTCACTCCGGCCGCGGTGCTGGAGGCCATGGGCCACGCCTTCTTCACCCTCTCCCTGGGGATGGCGGCGATGATCACCTACGGTTCCTATCTGAGCAAGCAGGAGGATCT
>CALJLX010000348.1 GCA_937982495.1 uncultured Desulfuromonas sp. | reverse complement strand
TGCCGAAGACCTTGCGGTCGAGCTGCACGTTGCTCGCGGTCAACTCGGTGCCGAGGGCCTGCGGGATATCCTCCTTGTAGGGCGAGGTCAGCCAGGTACCCTTGAGCAGCGGCACGGCGTAAGCCTGATCCGCCCCCAGGGACGGGCTGACGCCGTGGGGATCGTGGCAACCGGCGCAGAGGCCGTTGATCGACCCGTCCACCCCGGACGGATTGACCAGGGGCGTCGAAGGCTTGAGATGGCCGCCCCGGTCGAGGCGGCCGGCCTTGAAGGCGAAGCGGCTCAAGACTCCCTTGGCGCCGCCGCCGAAGCGGGAACTGTCCCGATAGCCGAGAATCGGCGCCGTCGCCCCGAAGGTCGACTGATAGCCCCAGGGCTTGGCCCCGGCGACCGCGGTCTCGTGGCAGTCGAAACATTGCGCCGCCCCCGGTTGCATGGGGTTGATCACCCCCGCGCCGTCGGTCACGGCGGCCGCCTTGTAGGTGGCCCCGTAGCCGCCCTTGCCGGCCTGGGTCTCCTTCAGGTTACCGCCGCGATAGGTATTGTCGAAGGTCCGGTAGCTGCTGGTGGTGCCGACCGTGTACGAACCGTGGGAGTTATGACAGTCGAAGCACTGCACGTTCTGGCTGCCGGCCCGGGTGTTGGGCAGGGCGGCGTCCTCGCCGGTGGTCGCGCTCCAGCCCCCCTGATTGAGGGTCGCCCGGCCGTGGGCGGAGAAGGCCTTGGTCTGATTCTTCGGCGCGGCGTTGGGCAAGCCGGCGTACTTGCCGCGAACCGTCGTCCCTTCCTGGCTGTAACGGGCGTCGATGCTGCTCCGGTCCCAGGCGTACTGGCGGGGGGTCTTGCAGTCGCCAAAGGTATCGGTGTCGTTGTTACGGTCGCTGTGACAGCTCAGGCAGTGTAGGGAGATCTTGCCGACCTCGGCCCGTTCCTGGGCGGTGCCGATGCTGGAGGCGGTGAAGGTCACGGCGGTCACCCCTTCCTCGTAAACGGTCGGGCGTTCCCCCTCACCCCAGATCACCAGATCGTTCTTGGCGTTGGCAAGGGCGGCGTGGGTCTTGTAGTTGTAGCCCTCGTGGTAGTCGTTGTTGATCAGCCCCTCCGGCGTCGCCTCCCAGTGGCAGGCGTAACAATGGCGGTTGTTGACCTCCACCCCCTGGACATGGTGGGACTGCCCCCGGAACTGGCGCATGACGTCGACCCGTTGCTTGATCACCCCTTCGTGACATTTGACGCAGTCGCGGGGCTGACCGAAACCCGCATGGCTGGAGATCGGCTTGTTCTGGTGGCAGACGTTACAGGCCTGGCCCGAGGCATGTCCCTCGCCGAAGCCGTGTTCGTGACAGAAGGAACAGCGGCGGCCGGACTGATGACCATCCCCGTAATTGGCGCGATAGTGCTCGGTATCGGTGTGGCAGACGTTGCAGATGCCGTTGTAGGGCGCCTGGTTCTTGGCGTAGTCGAGACCGCTCAGGGTGCGGGTGAAGGAAACTTCGGCCCGCGCCAGGGGAATACCGAAGGTGCCGTCGGTTTGGGTCGCCACCTTGTCCTGGATCATGTAGATGTTGGTATCGCCGTGGGGATCGTGACAGTCCCAGCAGAACTTGCCGCCGCGCCATCCGCCGTCTTCCTGGAATCCGGCGAAATGTTTGTAGCCGAAATGGCTCGAACTGGCCTTGCTCGACCCGGAGATGAAGCCGGTACCGGGGTCGTAGCCGATGCGGTAGGGATCCTGCTCCGGATCGCCGTTCCAGGCGTGGCAACTGTGACAGCGGTCGTTGTCGTCGTTGTCGTGACACTGGAGACAGACTCCCATCATCAGATACTGGTTCCTGATGTCGGCTTTCTGGGCGGGACTCCAGGTGCCGGCGCCGGTATTGTGCTGGGAGGCGTCATCGGGATGGCAACCGGCGCTGAGGCACGAGGCCTGGCCGTCGATGAAGCCGCGGTGATCGACGCTGTAAGGCGGGCTGGTGATATCGAGCAATTGCGTGGAGAGACTTTCGACCCCATCGTGGCAGCCGAGGCATTCGGCGTCGGTCCCCTCCATGTGACAGTAGACGCACTCCTTCTCGTAGCGCTTTTCGAACTGGGGATGAATTTTCAGGCGCAAGGGGTTGCTCGCATCCTTGTGCAGGACCTCGCCGTCGTGGCAGTACCAGCAGGGGTTGCCGGGGAAATTGGCGGGCGGATTGCCGCTGGCGTAATTGCCGGAAGCGGTCGGACGGCCATGGCCGCCGGTCGCCCATTCGCTCATGTTGATGCGCCCCTTGATGCCGTTATCCGGGTCGTAATCGGTCATATCGGCTTCGGTGGTACCGTGACAGGACAGACAGAGATCGGCGCCGCTTCCCGCATCCCCCCAGATCGGATCGCCGCTCCCGTGACAGGCGGTGTTGGAGCACTTTTTCGTCACCGGATCGTAGGTGCCGCCGGCCTTGAAGACGACGTCCTTGATTTTGTTCACATGTACCGCCGGATCGATGTGGCCGACCTCGGACATGGCCCCCTGCGGCACGCCGCCGTCGTGGCAGTCCTTGCAGGTGCCGACGACGGTGGTGGCATGACAGTTCTCGCAGGCGAATTCGCTTTCCAGGTGGGGCACATGGGAATTGGCGCGGTCGGTGCCGGGGCCGGTATTGGCGTACATGGGCGTCGCCTTCTTCCACTCGTTTTCCGCCGTCCAGCCGGTGATGCCGTCGTCGACATGGCATTCGACGCATTCCCCCTGATGACCGTGGCAGGAGTCGCATTCGGCGGTCTCTCCCGAGTCCCAGGGGAAATCCCGGATCTCGGGGTTGACCGTGGTGCCGTCGCTGTGACAGTAGAGATTGTCGCAGACCTTGGTCGTCGTGTTGTAACTAGCGACCGGATAACCGACGATGTTCCATTTGGCGTCGAAGCGGACGTCGACATCGCCGTCGACGTGTTGGCCGTGATCGCTCAGCTCGCCGGCGGCGTCGACCGTACCGGCGTGACAGTATTGGCAGGGATATTTCCGAATCCAGTATTCGTTGGCCAACCGGTGATGGGCGTGGCTGTCCATCTGCGCGGCGGGATCGCCCGGGGCGTCGGCGATCCGCCCGTTATGACAGCCGGCGCAGCCGAGGCCATCGCCGTCGGTCCACTGGGCGGCGGCATTGGGCGCCCCGCCCCGGCCGTCGCTGTGGCAATAGGTGGCGTCGCAGGTCGCCGTGGCGCTGTTGTACACGCCGGTCAGCCCGTTTTGATCGGCGAAGGCCACCTCCTTGACTTGGTTGACGTGCTTCTCCGAGTCGGCGATAGTGGCGTTGTCGGAAACGGTGGCCCGATGGCATTTTTCGCAGCCGATGGCGTAGGTCGTCCCATCGGTGTGGACGCGATGCCTTTCGCTCAGGGTGGTGGTCGCGCCGCCGCCGTCGTGGCAGCTCGCGCAAGTCATCGCCACCGCCCCCCAGGTGGGACTTTTGTAGCTGTTGACGCCGCCGACCGGGGCGGCGTTGCTGTGACAGTAGAGATTGCCGCATTGGCTGTAGGCCGGGGTGGCGGCGTAGGTCAGAGTTCCCCCTTCGTCGCGGTAGCGGCTGGTTTCGGCGCCGTCGCTGTAGGTCGCGCCGACGACGCGGGCATCGGCGGCATCAAAGCGGACCTCGGAGAGGCCGTTGAGATGTTCCGCCGTCTTGTGGCAGGCCGCGCAGTCGAGGGGCGCGAGCATCCGCCCCGGGCTCAGGTGCGCCCCATGGCTTCCCCAGGCGGGGGGATTGGCGTGACAGCCGTCGCAACTGGCCTCGAAACTGTAATTTTCCCCCTGATGCCGGTGACAGCCGGTGCAGACGGCCGCGGCGTGGTGATAGCTGCCGGGCAGAGCCTCGACGTCGCCGTGACAGGTTTCGCAGTAGCCGTCGGCGCCGCCGTCGCGGCGGTCGTTCCAGAATTTCCAGCTTTCCGCCGGGTCGAGAACCCTGATCGAATTGTAGGTGTAACGGATGCCCCCATCCTCATATCCGGCGAAAGTCACGGCGCTGTCGCTCATGGGGTTGAAGGCCCGTTTGCGCAGGACAAAGAAGTAGGGGTCGCCGGCGTTGTAGGAGTGACCGCCGTGACAGTCGAGACAACCGACCAGCGGCCCGCCGTCGGCGGCGCGACCGTGAATTTTGTAGGCATGGCAGGTCCGGCAAAGGCTGGAACGCCGCTCCGCCGCCGCGGCGGTGTAATCGGCCCCGCGCTCGCTCGCCGGGCGGGGACCGTCGCCGCGCAGCAATTTACCGTCGCCGGGATTGAGTTCGGCGGCAAGATCGCGGCCGTCGGCGGTGGTGGAATCGGAATCGACGAAATGGGGGGCATGACAGGACGAGCAGGAAAGGTCGAGGGTTTGGGTGGTGGAGCCCCGGACCAACCGGACTTCGCCGTTGCCGAAGTTGCCGTCAAGGACCAGGGTCGCCGCGTTGTAGGTGGCGGGTCGATATTTTGACGTATTGGCTGCGGCAAAAGCCGGATAATCGGCGACCAGGGGATGGGTTTCCAAGCCCCGCTCCGCCCGCCCCTTGTTCCAGGGGCGATGGCAGTTGAGGCACAGATCGTCGGGGTTGTCCAGGCGCAGCAGCTTGGGGGAGGTTTCCCGAGGCTTGTGCGGATCGTGGCAGCGGGTGCAGGTGACCTTGCCGGTGGAAATGCCGTAACGGCTGCGATAAAGGGCGGCGGTGGGGGCCATGGCCCCGGCCGCCGGCACCACATCCTTGGCCGAAGCCCAGAAGTGCGAAGTCTGCTGCGACGGCGGCGTCTCCAGGCCGGCCCCGATCGCAGAACCCAGGGCATTGCTGGCATCCTGCACGCTGAACCGGCCATGGGGGGAATGCCCCTCCGAATTGTCGGCAAAGGTCATCTCCGGCGCCGGATCGCGGTGGCATTGCAGGCAGACGTTGTTTCCCCCCAGGCTGAAGGTCGACTGGCCGGCCTTATGACAGACGGTGCAGTCGAAATGATGCACCGGCGTCCCGTAGGCCGATCCAACGAACAGGAAGCACAAAGCCCATGACAAGAGCGCCCGCCAGCCCATTTTTCCTCTCGTCTCACAGGAAAAGGTTTAAACCTCGAACCTTGACTCATAAGGTCAAGATCAATAACTTTTTCTAATAAGCAACATCTGAGCCAAAGATCGCCTTCCAGACATTAAAGAACCTGGCCCCTCCCCAGCCGGGAATCTCCACGGAAGCGGGAAGAATCCCTCCACCCGTTCCGGCATATGGCGATTGTGGGGGTGGGGAAAGAACGGAATCGTGGGCATCAAGTCAATCGCCGGAAACGAAAGGGGAGGAAAAATCCGAAGAAAAACCCGGCTAGAGTCAATTATCGGCATATCACGCTTTTCGGAATATTTGTTGCTTATTCCAGTTTTGCACCGATGCTTTCGCCGGGCGCATTTTGCACCGGAAACCCGCTCGAGCAATCGCTTCTCATAAGGATTCCATGTCTCCTGGTTATCCACGACAGCCGTCAATCCTTTCCTCGATGCTTCTGGCTCTGTTTCTTTTCGGGCTCCCCGGGGATCTCCCGGCGCAATCGGAAACGGATCGACGCAAGGAAGTGCTGATCCTTCATTCCTACCATCCGGGTCTTCCCTGGACCGACGGAGTCATGTCCGGCATGCAGGAGATCCTCGATCTGCCGCCGGAGACGATCCACTATCATGTGGAATACCTCGACACCATGCGCCATCCGGACCCGGAGTATTTCGCCCACGTCCTCGACGCCATCCTCCACTACAAGCTGGAAAAACGCTTTTTCGATCTGGTCATGGTTTCGGATAACGAGGCCCTGAATTTCGTACTGGAACACCGGCAGGCTCTTTTTTCCGATACGCCGGTGGTCTTCTGCGGCGTTCCATGGTCGACCGAGGAGTTGAGCAAGTCGATCCCGATGCTCACCGGAATTCTCGAACAACCGGATTACCGCGGATTGTTGCGTCAGGCCCTGGACCTCAATCCCCGCACCCGCGAATTCATCGTCATCGGCAGCACCCGGGATATTTCCGGGCGTCTCGATCGGGAGGCGTTGCAGGCAGCCGCCAGGGAATTTTCCGTCCGAACCTATTTCACCTACTGGGACGATCTGCCCGCCGAGGAACTGGAGACGCGACTGCGCGGGCTGCAACCGGGGCATGTGGTGATCGTCAATGGTCTGATCGCCGATAGGCGGGGACAGCCGCTCCTGCTCCCGGAACAGGAGCGGCTTTTTCGCGAAGCCTGCCCGGTTCCTCTCTTCAGCCATCAGGAGGCCCTGCTCGGCCGGGGGAGTATCGGCGGTCCGGTCGTCAGCGCCCGCCAGCAGGGGCATCTGGCGGCGGAGTTGGCGCTGCGCATCCTCCACGGGGAGGTCGTGAGCGATCTGCCGCCGCAAATGCCGTCCCCATCCCCTCCGGCCTTTGACTACCGGCGTCTCAACGCCTTCCGCCTGCCCCTGGAGGTTTTGCCGGAAGGGCATCGCCTGATCAACCAGCCCTTGAGCTTCTACCGCCTGACCCATCAGCAGGCCGGGATTCTGGTCGCGGTTCTGGGCGGGTCGCTGACGGTCACGTTGCTTTTGACCAGCAACACCTTGAAGCGCAAGAAGGCCGAGGCACGCCTGCGGGAGAGCGAACAGAACTACAAGCAACTGTCCCAGCAGTTCCAGATCATTCTCGAAGGGATTCCCGACGGCCTGACCCTGATCTCCAGGGATATGAAGGTAATCTGGTCCAACCAGGGTACCGGCAGCTATTTCAACCGCATGCTCGGCTCGATTCCGGGGGAATACTGCTGCAAAATGCTTTACAACCGCGCCGAACTCTGCAAGAACTGCCCGGCGATCCAGGCCTTCGCCAGCGGCCGGAACGAGGAAGCGACCATTACCACCCCCGACGGACAGATATTAGAGGTCAAAGCCTTCCCGATCCTCAACGGCGACGGCGACATCCTCAACGTCATCATGCACGCCACCGACATCACGGAAAAAACCCGACTGCGGGAAGAGGCGCTGAGCAACAGTCGACTGGCCTCCCTGGGGGAACTGGCCGCCGGCGTCGCCCACGAAATCAACAATCCCAACGGTCTCATCCTGTTCAACAGCGATCTGGTGCGCGCCGGCTGGCAGGCGGCGGAACCAATCCTTGAGACCCATTATCAAAGCCATGGCGACTTCCCCCTGGGCGGACTCAACTACTCGGAGATGCGCGGGGAAATCCCGCAACTGCTCAACGAGATGGTGGAGGGCGCCCAGCGTATCCGCCGCATCGTCGACGACCTCAAGGATTTCGTCCGCCAGGACGGCCCGGATCTCAAGGCCCGGGTCGATCTGAACGAGGTGGCGCGCACCGCCTTGCGCCTGATAAAAAATCCGATCAAAAAGGCGACGGATCATTTCGAGCTCGTCTGCGCCGAGCCCCTGCCCTATTTCATCGGCAGCTTTCAGCGCATCGAACAGGTGGCGGTAAACCTCATCATGAACGCCTGCCAGTCCTTGCCGGGCCGAGACCGGGGGATTCGCGTCGAAACCCGTTTCGAGGAAAGCGCCAATCGTTTACAATTGCTGGTGAGCGACCAGGGAGTGGGGATCGCGGCCCGGGATCTGCCCCACATCAGCGAACCCTTCTTCACCACCAAACGCGAGCACGGCGGCACCGGCCTGGGACTTTCCGTCGCCGCGCGCATCGTCGCGGAACATCGCGGCACCCTGGAATTCCAGAGCACCCCGGGGGCCGGCACGACGGTCGTTCTGTCCCTGCCGGCCCTGAGCGAAGGAGAGAGTCATGACTGAAGCCCTTTACCCCGATTTGCCGATCCTCCTGGTCGACGATGAAGAGGCCTGGCTGCGCTCACTGGCCCTGACCCTGCGTGGCGCTCTCGGCATCAACAATCTGATCCGCTGTCACGAAAGCCTCAAGGTCATGGAGATCCTTTCCGAGCAGGAAATCGGTCTGATCCTCCTCGACCTGACCATGCCCTATCTTTCCGGCGAAGATCTGCTGCAGATGATCGGTCAGGAGTATCCCGACATTCCGGTCATCATCCTCAGCGGCCTCAATCAGCTGGAGACCGCCGTGCGCTGCATGCAGCTCGGCGCCGTCGACTACTACGTCAAGACCGAGGAGAAGGAGCGCCTCATCGGCGGCATCCAGCGGGCCATGGCCGCCCGCTCCCTCCGTCAGGAGAACCGCCGGCTGAAAAAACAGGTTCTCGACGGCGAACTGGAGCACCCCGAGGTCTTCGCCGCCATCCATACCACCAGCCGCAAAATGCAGGCCCTCTTCCAATACATCGAGGCGGTGGCGACGAGCAGCGAACCGATTCTGATCACGGGTGAGAGCGGCGTCGGCAAGGAACTGGTGGCCAAGGCCATCCACCAGCTCGCCCGCCCCCAGGCTCCCTGGGTCGCGGTCAACGTCGCCGGGCTGGACGACAACCATTTTTCCGACACCCTCTTCGGCCACACCCGGGGCGCCTTCACCGGCGCCGACCGGGAACGGCGGGGGATGATCGAGGAAGCCACCGGCGGCACCCTTTTTCTCGACGAAATCGGCGATCTCAGCCTGGTTTCGCAGGTCAAGCTGCTGCGTCTGCTGCAAGAGGGAGAATATTTTCATCTCGGCAGCGACGTTCCCTGCAAGGCCCGCGCTTCCTTCGTGCTGGCCACCAACGTCGACCTGGAAGCGCTGCAGAACAAAGGGGCTTTCCGCCGGGATCTCTACTACCGGCTGAAAGCCCACCATGTCCATATCCCTTCCCTGCGGGAGCGCCTGGAGGATCTGCCGGTTTTGCTCGACGCCTTTTTCGATGAGGCGGCGCGCACCCTGAACAAAAAGAAACCGGCCGTTCCCCACGGTCTCGTCGAGCTCCTTTCCACCTACGCCTTCCCCGGCAATGTACGGGAACTGCGGGCGATGGTCTTCAACGCCCTGAGCCTGCACAAATCCCACAAGCTGTCTTTCGATTACTTCAAACAGGCCATCGGCTTCGGCCAGGCTGACGCCCCGCCCCAGCCCGAATCGGCTCCGGTGGGGGAGGAGGGCGAGGTTGCCTTCCCCCATCGCCTGCCGACCCTGGATAAACTGGGCGAAATGGTGGTGGTCGAAGCCATGCGGCGCGCCGGCGGCAACCAGACCCTGGCCGCGAGCTTTCTCGGCATCACCCGCCAGGGCCTGAGCAAGCGGCTGAAAAAGCTGCACATGCCGGAAGAATCCTGAAAGCGAACGGCGTGGCATTTGCCCACGACGGTTGTTATTCCCCGGTTTTCCGCGATACTTTAGGCTCACGCCAACCCCCGGAGTCGCCATGCCCCCCCGCCCCCTGCGCCGCATTCTTTTCCTGCAATCGACCCTGGTGGCGGTCCTCCCCTTCCTCATCGCCGCCGCCTTGGTCATCGTCTGGCTTTTCCCCCAGATCGACCGGGAAATCCTGGCCCGGCAGACCGAACTCGGCCGCTCCATCGCCGCCCAGGTCGAAGACTACCTCAATTCTCCCATGCGCCACGCCGAAGGGACGATCGAGCTGATCCTCGAAAAACATGACGGCTGGCCCGATCTCCAGCATGTGCTGGAGGCGCACCTGGTCATTCCCGAATCCCTGCAGGCCCTTTACATCGCCGACCCGCAAGGAAAAATCCTGGCGACCGGGCTGCGCGACGACGATCCGATTAAACACCGGAGCCTGACCGGCCTCGATCTCTCCACCGCCCCCCTGGTCCGGCACGCCAACACCCTGCGTCGTGCCTGCTGGTCCGATACCTTCGTCTCCCCTCTTTCGGAAAAACTGGCCGTGGCCTTCGCCCTCCCCGGCGAAAGGTTCATGGTCCTGGGCGAAGTCGACCTCAGCCGCACGACCCAATTTTTGCGGCGCATCGCCCTCGACCCGGAGCAACTGATTTTAATTATCGACGACCAGGGACGGGTCGCCGCCGACCAGGATGGCCGTTACACCTCCCAACGACTCGACCTCTCTCCCATTCCCCTGGTCGAAAACGCCCTGACCTCATCCCGGCATGGACATGGCGAATTCAGCTTCGAAGGGCGCGCCATGATCGGCAGCCTGACCCAGATCGAAGCCCTCGACTGGCATGTGCTGGTGGCGCAACCAATGGCCCAGGTCTACCAGAGTGTCTGGACCTCGTTGCGCATCACCCTGGCGAGCCTCGCCGGCGGCCTGGCCTTTGCCGTGGCCATTGCCTTCTACATGAGCCGGCGCTCGGCCGGGATCTTCGAGAAACTCACGGTACATGCCCGCGGCCTGGCCGCCAATCAGACCCTACCCGCCTGGCCCGGCGCTGAAATCGAGGAATTTCAGGAATTGGCGGGCAACCTGCAAAGCATGTCCGAGGCCATACGGGAACGTCAGCAGCGCCTCTCGACGTTGCTCGGCAACCTGCCGGGCATGGCCTACCGCTGCCGAGCGGACGAGTCCCGCACCCTGCTTTTCGTCAGCGAAGGCTGTCTGGAATTGACGGGAAGGGATTACCGGGAACTGCTGGAAGCCAGCGAGGGGGGATTGAACGGGCTGATCGTCGAACCGGAGCGGGCGGACGTTCTCTCCGAAATCGCGACCAGCCTGCGGGAAAAACGTCCCTACCGGCTCATCTACCCTCTGCGCCATGCCGACGGCACCTTACGCTGGGGCAGCGACCACGGCCGGGGGATCTGGAACGAAGAAGGGGAACTGCTCTACATCGAGGGACTGATCACCGACGTCAGCGCCCGCCGACTGGCCGAAGAGGCCCTGAAGCACGCCCTGAGCGAAGCCCAGGAAGCCAAGGACCGCCTCGAACTGATCCTGCGTTCGGTGGCGGAAGCCCTGGTCTTCACCGACATGGCCGGGCGCGTCGTGCTGCTGAGCACCTCGGCGGAGAGTCTGCTCGGCATCGCCCAGTCCCAGGCGAGAGGACGCCTGCTCAGCGACCTGGCGGACAACCCGGCGCTGCGCGAGCACCTCGGCCTGCTGCTCGAATATCATCATCAGACCGCCCAGAACGAATGTGAATTCGCCGCCGATTCCTCGGGCAAGCGCCGAACCTTCCAGGTCAGCTCGACCCTGGTGAAAAGTCGCGCGGGACTGGCCGACGGCGTCATCACCTTGCTTCACGATGTCAGCCGCGAACGGGAACTCGACCGCATGAAGAGCGAGTTCATTTCCACCGCCGCCCATGAGCTGCGCACCCCGTTGACGGTGGTTCTCGGTTTTTCCGAACTGCTCGAACGGGAACCGGAGCTGGCCCCGAAGCATCGGGAATACCTGGAGATCATCGTGGAAAAAGCCTGGACCCTGCAACGGCTCATCGACGACCTGCTCGATCTCGGTCGGGTCGAATCGGGCAAACTGGTTCACCTCGAAAAAGAACGCTGCGATCTCCGCGTTGTGCTGACGCGGGTGCTCGACGATTTCCGGCTGACCTGCCCGAACTACCGGTTCGAGTCTTCGATTACGGAGCATCCCCTTGAACTCTTCGCCGACCCCCTGCGCTTGGCCCAGGTCATGGAAAACCTTCTCGGCAACGCCGTCAAATTCTCACCACCGGGAAGCCTGATCCGTCTCACATGCGAAGCCCGCACCGGCACGGCCCAAGTCGTTGTCGAGGATGAGGGTCTGGGCATGAGTCCCGAGGAGACGGAGCGGATCTTTGAGAAATTCTACCGGGTCGACGCCTCTTCCACGGGTAAACCCGGGCTGGGGCTGGGGCTGTCCCTGGTCAAGAACATCATCGAGGCCCACGGTGGAAAAATCCGCGTCGAAAGCGCTCCGGGGCAAGGCGCCCGGATCATTTTCAGCCTGCCCCTTGCCGAACCGGAGACGATCTTTGCTTGATCGCCTCCGGTTCGGCCAGTAACGTTGGACTTTCAATTTATTGGGAAGGAGAGCTGCGATGGGACGAATGATGATGAAGAGGGCCTGGCCGGTTTGGGGGATGGGGTTGTTTCTGCTGCTGACGGGGTGTCAGACCGCCTATTTTTCGGCGATGGAAAAGATCGGCTACCACAAGCGGGATATTCTCGTCAGCCGGGTCGAGGAGGCTCGGACCTCGCAGCAGGAGGCCAAGGAACAGTTCAAGACGGCGCTGCAGAAATTCACCGAACTGACCGGGTTCAAAGGCGGGTCGTTGGAGGACAAATACCAGAAGCTCAACAGCGAATACGAAAACAGCAAGGCCCGGGCCGAAGCGGTGCGCAATCGCATCGCCGCCGTCGAGGATGTGGCCGAAGCCCTCTTCGCCGAGTGGAAGAACGAAATCGGCCAGTACGGCAACGCCGGCCTGCGTCAGTCGAGCCAGCGGAAGTACGATGAAACCCGCCAGCATTACAGTCGCCTGATCGCCGCCATGAAGAAGGCGGAAAGCAAGATCCCACCGGTTCTGACCGCTTTCAACGATCAGGTTCTCTATCTCAAACACAACCTCAACGCCCAAGCTATCGCCGCCCTGCGCGACGAACTGGCCACCGTTGAAACAGACATCGGCGCCCTGATCCGCGACATGGAATCCTCCATCCGCGAAGCCGATAGTTTCCTGAGCGCCATGGCCCGCGAATAGACCTACCCTTCCCGTCCCGGGCGCCCTCCCGTCGGTTTGGGCAGGGCGCCCCCGCGCTGCACCAGCTCGTTGAAGAAGTGGGGATCCTGGCAATACTGCATGGCCGCCTCCACCGCCACCTTCTGTTCCCGCACCAGCTGCGCCAGGCTCACATCCAGCGAGCAGAATTCATCCATGCTCTGCTGCATCAGGCTGCGGATCTGGTTTTCCTTGCGCTCCTTGATCAGGTTTCGGGTGCGCGGAGTATTCTCCAGTTTCTCGAACGCCAGCACCCGCCCCTTGCCGTCCTTGCTCGCCACCAGCCGCTGATTGAGGATACAGACAAAGTTGTCCGCCAGTTGGATGCGTACCTGATGCTGCTGCTCGGGCGGGAAGACGTCGATCATACGGTTGACCGCCATCACCGCGTTGTTGGCGTGCATGCAGCTGATCACCAGATGGCCGCTGTCCGCCGCCTGCAAAGCGATGGAAAAGCTTTCGGGGTCGCGCATTTCGCCGATGACGATGACATCCGGCGCCTCGCGGAATATACGCCGCAGCCCCTCCTGAAAAGATTCGGTGTCCACCCCGACCTCGCGCTGGTTGACGTTGCTCGACTTGTGGGTGTGCAGATACTCGATGGGATCCTCGATGGTGACGATGTTCTTCTTCTGTCGGGTATTGATGATGTCGAGCAGCGCCGCCAACGTCGTCGTCTTGCCATGGCCGGTGGGGCCGGTGATGAGGATGATGCCCTGGGTTTTCAAGGCGAAATTCTCGAAAGACGGGGGCAGGCCGAGGTTGGCGAGGCTCGGAATCTCTTCGACGATATGGCGGATCGCCAAGGAGATAGTCTTGCGCTGGCGGTAGGCGTTGACCCGGAAGCGTCCCCATTCGGGGAGGGAATAGGCGAAATCCGCCTCCTGGACTTGCAGAAACTGGTCCCATTGAAAATCGGTCATCATCCCCCGGGCATAATCATGCACCGTCTGCGGCGTCAGCACCGGCAGCGGCAGCCGCACCAGTTCGTTGTTCAGTTTGAGGCTCGGCGCCACCCCGGCCACCAGCAGCAGATCGGAGGCGCGGTTGACCACCATCTTGCCGAAGAGATCGCGCACGTCGGGGAGCACCGTCTCCTTCGGCTTGGAAACGCTGGCGCGGGCGATTTCGGCGCCGGGAATCGGCCGTCCCGAACGTCCGCCGAGGTCCTCGATCAGCCCGAGAGCGGCGCTCATCTGGAACGAAGGCACCACCAGCGGCCGGATCGATTGGCCGAGGACGAATTGCAGCTCGCCGAGGGTCTGGATATCCCCCGGATTGGCCATGGCCATGGCGATCTTGCGATCCTTGGCGGCCACCGGGATCACCTGATGCTTCTTCATCGTCTCCAGGGGCAGCAGGGCGAGCATGGCGGGCTGGAGATCGATCCGCTCCAGATTGAGCCCTTCGACGCCGGATTGCATGGCCAAAGCCTTGACCAGATCGTCGACACTCAGGTATCCCAGTTCAACCAGGGTCGAGCCGAGCTTGTGACCTTCGAAACCCTGCTGGCGCCGGGCATTTTCCAGCTGTTCCGGGGTCACGAAACGCTGCACCAGCAGCAGTTCCCCCAGGCGCAGAGCGCGCCGGTTCTTGATTTCCTCGGTCATGGCAATCTCCTCACCGGTCGCTACCGGTTATCCGATGATCGAAACACTGACAGCAATGATCGTTCGCGGGGCATCCCGCCAGTTCCGCGCCCTCGGCCGGAACCGGGCGGGGAAACCTGAGTTCCTGGAGCCGATGCATCTCGACGGGTCGGCTGAAATAGAAACCCTGCATGAACTCACAACGATTGTTTTCAAGAAAACTCGCCTGCCGGCCGCACTCAACCCCCTCGGCAACGACGGACAGATTGAGGTTGCTGGCGATGGCGATAATGGTTTTGACAATCGAGGCGTCATGGTTATTGGTGAGAATCCCGTTGATAAAGGACCGGTCGATCTTTATTTCGTCGATCGGCAGATTTTTCAGATAACTAAGCGATGAATAACCGGTACCGAAATCGTCGATGGAAACCTTGACCCCGAGGGATCGTAACATGGCCAAGCATTCGATCTTTTCGGTCGTCGGTTTCATGAGCGACCCTTCGGTGATCTCGATTTTCAACCACCGCGCGGGAAACCCCGTATCCGCCAATGCCCGGCAGACCGTGTCGTAAAGATTTCCCTTATGGAACTGCATGGGGGAGATATTGACCGCCAGCCCCAGAGGCCGGCCGGTTTCGGCGGAAAACCGCGCGGTCCGGGCCAGTGACTCCCGCAGAATCCATTGCCCCACCGTCAGCAATAACCCGGTTTCTTCGAGGATTGGAATGAAGGCGTCGGGGGCAACCAGGGTATTATCGGCTTTGCGCCAGCGCAGCAACGCCTCGACCGCGAAGAGGCTCCGGGTCGGAAAGTGAACCAACGGCTGATACTGAAGAAAAAACTCCCCCTTACTGATCGCTTCCCGCAGCTGCCGTTCCATCTCCAGACGATGCCGTACCTTGTCGTTCAACTCGCGGGTGAAGAAATGGAAGGCGTTTTTCCCTTCGTTTTTAACGTGGTACATGGCCGTGTCGGCCTGTTTGATCAACTCCGTGGTGCTGGTTCCATCGTCGGGAAAGAGCGCCAGGCCGGTGCTGGCCGTGACGAACAGCTCGCGCCCTTCGAGACAAACCGGCTTGGCGATTTCGTCATGAAGCTTTTTCGCCAGATGAGCCAGATCGAAGGGCGAGTTGATGTCCGGAAAGAGACAGACGAATTCGTCGCCGCCGAAACGGGAGACCGTATCGCTACGCCGGACGCAGGAGGAAATTCGTTCGGCGATGGTGCGAATCAACTGGTCGCCGGCCAGGTGGCCCAGGGTATCGTTGATCAGCTTGAAGTTGTCGATATCGAGGAGCGCCACCCCGAGCCGTTTCCCGGCGCGCCCGTGCAGGTCGATGGTGCGGTCGAACTGTTCTTGCAGCAGCGAGCGGTTCGCCAGTCCGGTAAGGGGATCGTGGCCGGCCAGGTGACGCAACTGGGCCTCGAAGCGCTGGCGCTCGGTGATGTCCGAGACCAGCGCCAGAAAGGAGCGCCCCTCGCCGGTGTCCACCAGCGACAGGGAGATCTGTACGGGATAGGTCGACCCGTCCTTGCGTCGATGCACCGTATCGAAAACCAGCGGTCCCGATTCCCCTCGCCGCAAGGGCGCGATCAGTCCGTCGAATTCCTCGGCCGTCAAGTTCGGCTTGATGTCGACAGGCAAGAGGGCCTTCAACTCGTCGAGGGAATAACCGAGATTATCCAGCGCCCCCCGATTGGCATATTCGAAGCGAAGATGGTCTTCGGTAAACATATAGACTTCGTTGGAACTGTTTTCCAGGGCCGTCGACAAGCGATGAATCTGCTCCCGGTGGCGCTTGACTTCGAGAATCCGCCAGACCGACTCCATCAACAATTGCAATTGATCGATATCGCCCTGGTCGTAGGGCAGTTCTCGATTGGCCACGCCGATCAGCGCCACGATCCGCCCATCGTTGAAAACCGGCACATTCATGTGGCTGACGATCGGTACATGCCCCTCGGGCACCCCCTTGCGCCCGGAAGCGGCGAGAAAATCGTTGGTGATGACCGGCCGCCGCCGGCGGATGGCATCCCCCCAGAGACCCGTCTTTTCCAGCGCGTATTCCGTTTGCGGCCGCATCACGGTGCAGGCCGACATCACCTCCCGCGACCAACTGTTGAGAGTCAGCACCCGAGCTTCTTCATCGTAGTTGTAGATATAGCCGAACTGGCTTTTGGTGATGCGAATGGCTTCGTGAAGGGCGAAATCGAGGATTTCGAATTTATTGGAGGTATTGAGCTGGGAAAGCTTGATCAGACTGGCGAAACGTTCCCGATCGTCGCGGATTTTTTCGCTGGTCTCGAAAAATTCGCTTTTATCCCGGACCACCAGAACATGAAACTCGTCCAAACGGATGGAAAATACCTGGAACCAGATTTTGGCGAATTCTTGGTCGAGGTAGAAAAAACGCCGACTGGGGATGGGCAGAGAGTTCTCGCTGACGGCGGATTCGATAAATCCATAAAAATCGCAGGGAATCTCCTCTTCGGTGAAAAAAAGGAAGGACCCGCGCCGCCCATCGACCAGAAAATCCCGCAGGAACATCAGGTTGGGGCTGTTCACCCGCTCGTAAAAAACCCCTCCCGAATGAAAAACCAGCACCGCCTCTTCCGGTTCATGGAAAAGATTTTGCAAAAAAGCCTGCAAACATTCCGCGTCCGCCAAATCCGCCTCCCGAAGAAAACCAGCTTCCGGCCCATCCCCCCAATTGACGGTCAGCAGTCGCCCCTCAACGGGGGAAGAAGTCCCGCCCATCCCTCATAACAACGGCAAATCGGCCTTCCGCAACAGCTCCAGTACCTG
>CALJLX010000347.1 GCA_937982495.1 uncultured Desulfuromonas sp. | reverse complement strand
GCCGTACCGGCGGCGGGGTCTCGGCGCCAACGGACAGGGGCAGGGAAAGAAGGACAAGAAAGAGTCCGAGAACGGGCAAGACGTACTTGTTCATTTGCGACACCTCCATGGTTTAAATTTTCTAATGCCGAAAACTACGGCACAATCCCCGGGGTGTCAATGGATTTAATCTTGATTTTTTAATCCGAGTTCGGCGTTATTCCGGCGAGGGCGGTTCGCCGCCGCCTGTTGACGATTCCCGCAATTGTCGTTGCAGCCGCCAGGCGAGGACTCCGACCAGGACGACCCCCAGACTCAGCACGCCCCAAAGCGTCAGCGTCCGCCAGGACGGCGGCGACCGGCGGGAAACCAGCCGCTCCTCCCCGCCCAAAGTGACGACGTCCCCGGGGACGAGGCGTTCCGGCGCTGGGGCGTCCCCCCCGGAGACCCCGACGGTGTGCAGCAGATCGGCGCCGGAGGTCGGCGGGGCGTTCAGGTTGGCGTTGCCGTAAGCGAGCAGGAAGGGTCCGGCGCCGCGCACCAGAAAGAGCAGGCGATCCGGCCGCCAGCCAAATTCCAGCCGCGCCCCGGCGAGTCCGTCATCAGGGCGTAAAAACCAGTAGCGATCCCGGGACGCGGTCAGCGACAGTTCCGCGCTGATCAGCTCGCGCTCGCCGAAACGCAGCCGGTAAAGCAGCGCCTCGGCGCGATGGTTGCCCGGCCCTTCGGCGGAATCCCCGGAAGAGAGGCGCAGGCGCGCCAGATTGTTGGCCTCGGCGAAGGTCACGCGCAGGGCGGCGACGGGGATAGGCCCGCCGAGATCGACCCGCGCCACCCCCGGCATCTCCGGCAAGGGGGTCGCCGTCACCGGCAACCACTGGCGAATCTCCGGCAGCAGGGCTTGGCTAGGACGCGCCGAAGCGACCGCACGGGCCAGTTCGAACGGCGGCGCGCTCCCGCGCCAGCGCAGACGCAGATACCGCCTCGGCGCCGTCGGCAGGTCGATGCGTTTGTGCTCCAGGCGCCGCCCCTGATAGTCGAGCCGGGCGAGGGCGGCACGGGTCAGCGGTCGCCAGTCCTTCAGCTGATCGCTCGTCGCCAGTTCGACTTCGCCGTAAAAATCGCCGCCGCCGGCCCACTCCAGTTCCAGGGAGGCGATGGGAAAATCCGCTCCGGCGAGATCGAGCAGATAGCCGGAAACGGCATCCGCCCCGTCCGCTTCCGCCGCGCTACGGCTACGGATCTCCACCCGCCAGTCGCCGGGGGACTCGGCAACACGCACCGCCAGGGTGTCGTCGGAGTCGGCGGCGCCCCGCAGCGGGAAGAAAGGGACGGCCCGCGCCGCGCCGGGGGTCTCGGTCACGACCGCCTCGGACCCGCGCAGCAGATGCGGTACTTCCTCGCCGGCGCCATTGAAGACTCGCAGATCCCCGAGGTCGGCCCGGGTCAGGGTGCGATAGACATCGAGGGGCAATTCCACCTCGGCGAAGGGCACGGCGCCGCTCGGAGTCAAGGGCAGGCCGTAGGCGAAATCCGCGGGCAGACTCCGGCCGTGGGCCGGGACACCGGCGACGAAAGAGCAGAGCAGCGCGGCGAGCAGCAAAGGCTTCATGGATCCTCCCGATCCCGGTCCGCCCGTCCCGGCAGCGGCGCCAGATAGCCGACGGCCAGGCAGAGCAGGCCGACGCCGATGAAGGAAACGATCCGCTCGACGGTACTGGTGCGGGCGAGATCGAAGATAAAAAGTTTGACCATGACCACCCCGATCAGCCCGGCGCCGGTCCACCAGAGGGTGCGCAGCCCCTGGCGCGCAGCCCGGAACATCACCGCCAGGGCGCTCAGGGTCCAGAAGATGGAAAAGGCGGTCTGCGCCAGATCGGAGGCGAGTAGCGCCCGGGGATGGAAGGACACCGCCCCCCAGTGGTGGAGGGTGCGGACGAGCATGGCGTTGAGCCAGAAGAAGACCGTTGCCCCGGCGAGGATGAGCCGCTCCCGCCGCCCCATCCCCAGCGGCTCGAGGTCGAAGCGCGTCGTCAGGGTCAGGCTCCAGAAACCACCGGCCAGCAGCACCAGCGCCTGCGCCAGATCGAAAGGGTTGAGCAGGGGCAGATAGGGGAGCGGCCAGGGGTCGCCGGGGCTGAAGAGATTGGCCGCCAGGGTGCCGAGCCCGAGATAGGCGACGACCGGCAGCAGACCGGAATAGAGATAGTCCCGGCGAAAGGAAGCAAGGGGCCAGCGCGGAGCATTCCACAGTCGGCAGAGGCCGAGGACAAAGGCCGCCGGGAGGATGCCGAGCACCGCCAAAGTCCAGGTCCCGGCGCCGCCGACGCCATGATCGGTCCACCAGGCCGCCTCCCAGGTGACAAGCAGGATCAGCAGCCAGAGCAAGCCGAGATGGGGATAGCGCAGATAGGCGGCGGCAGCGATCCGCTCATCCCGATAAAGGAGCAGATAGTGGAGGAGCAGGGCCAGGGGCCAGGCGAGAAAGCCGCCATGGAGCGACGGCGGGCCGTGAAACTCCAGCGCCGTCAAGAGCAGGACCAGCGCCATGACCGGCACCAGCCCGAGGTAGACCCGGCGCGGATACGGCCAGGCGAGCCGCACCCCGAGCCAAAAGGCGACCCCGGCGGAGAGGGCGCAGAAGGCCAGGGCCTGGGCGGGCCGCAGGGCGAAGGGGGCGAAGCGGCCGATTTCATGGAGCCCGGCGCCGAACCACCAGCCCAGCCCCCAGGCCAGCGCCAGGAGGCTTTCCAGCATCGCCGTCGGAAAGTCCCCGGCCCGCCGCCACAGAGACCAGGCGCTGAAAAGTCCGGCTAGGGCGACGAGCAGCGCGCCGAGACAGAGGCCGTTAAGGACCGGCAATCCCGTCGCCGTTCCCGGCAGGTCCGTCAGGAAGGATGCGCCGGCGAGCAGTTGCAGGATCAGGCCGAAGATCCGGGGCGCCCGGCGCTGCTGTTTGAGGGCGACCCAGACCAGCGCCGCTCCCTCCAGCGCCCAGGCCGCCGAGGTCCAGCGCCCATCCAGGGCCAGGGGGATGGCCACCGTGGCGAAGACGACGCCGGTGGCGAGAAAGGCCTCGATCAGGGTGCGCAGGGCGGGCTGTCCCTGCCGCCACAGCCGCCAGGCCAGGCCGACATAGATCAAGCCCAACGCCAGGGCCGACCAGGCCAGGCCGTATGCGTAGGGTCGGACCAGCACCGCCTGCAGGGCGAAGGCGACGATCGGTGTGCCGAAAACCAGGGTACCGTCGATGTAGCCCTTGAGGTTGAGCGGCTGGTTACGGGCGAAAAGAAGGCCGAGGGCGAGATAGAAGAGGAAAAAGAGGATCAGGAAGGGCTCGGTGGTGGCGAACATCTCCGGACGGTAGTTGCCCGCGCCCCAGAGGGCGCCGATGCCGAAGGTAAAGAAAAAACCGAGCAGGTTCAGCTCCCGCCAGGAACGATGGCGAGCGGTATAGACGATGCCGACATTGAGCAGGGCGTAATAGCTGAAAAGCAGCACATGGCTGCCGCCGCCGGTGGAAGTCAGCACCGGCGCCAGAAATCCGCCGACGATGCCGAGCACCGCCAGCACCCGGGCGTTCTGGGCAATGGCCAGGGTCGCCGAGGCCAGGGCCAACACGATCAGCAGCGGCAGGGCGAACCCGGCCGGGAGCAGCTGGTAAAGCTTCATCGCCGCGAAGATCGCCAGATAGAGGATGCCGATCGCCGCCCCTTGCAGAATCAGAGCGTAGCCGGGGCGTTTCAGCCGCAGCCGCCAGCCGAACAGGAGCAGGGCGACGGCGCCGAGACCGACCCCGAGCAGGCGCAGCTCGATCGGCACCAGATTCCGTTCGGCCGAGTACTTGAGCAAAAAGGCGACGCCGAAAAAAAGGACCACCGCCCCGGCCCGCACCACCACATTGCCG
>CALJLX010000346.1 GCA_937982495.1 uncultured Desulfuromonas sp. | reverse complement strand
GAGAGCATCTCCGACGGGGTTTTTACCGTCGATGAGCAGTGGCGCATTACCTCCTTCAATCGCGCCGCCGAGGAAATCACCGGCGTACCCCGCGCCGAGGCGCTGGGTCGGCACTGCTCGGAAGTCTTCCGGTCGAGCATGTGCGGCGAGGATTGCGCGTTGCGCCGGACCTTGAGCGACGGCAAACCGATCATCGGCAAGGCCTGCTACATCATCGACAGCGAGGGGCGGCGCATCCCCATCAGCGTCTCCACCGCCGTTTTGCGCGACGCCGACGGCCAGGTGATCGGCGGCGCCGAGACCTTCCGCGATCTCTCCGAGGTCGAGGCCTTGCGTCAGGAACTGGCCGGCAAGTTCCGGGTCGGCGACCTGACCAGCCACAGTCCCCTGATGCAGCGGATCTTCGAGGTGTTGCCGGCCATCGCCGCCAGCCCCAGCACGGTGCTGATTCTCGGCGAAACCGGCACCGGCAAGGAACTGCTGGCGCGCACCCTTCATGCCCTCAGCCCGCGCAATCAGGGGCCTTTCATCGCCGTCAACTGCGGCGCCCTGCCCGATACCCTGCTCGAATCGGAACTTTTCGGCTACAAGGCCGGCGCCTTCACCGGCGCGTACAAGGACAAGCCCGGCCGCTTCGCCCTGGCCAAGGGCGGCACCCTCTTTCTCGACGAAATCGGCGAGGTCAGCCCGGCCTTGCAGGTGCGACTGTTGCGGGTGTTGCAGGAGAAAACCTACGAACCTTTGGGCGGCACCCGCTCCGAGGTCGCCGACGCCCGCATCATCGTCGCCACCAACCGCGACCTGGCCGAACAGGTGCGCCGGGGGGAATTCCGCGAAGATCTCTACTACCGGGTGAACGTGGTGCGGGTGGAACTGCCCCCCCTGCGGCGGCGCAAGGAGGACATCCCGCTGCTGGCGGAGGAGTTCGTCGCCCGCTTCAACCGCCTGCAGGGCAAGGCCCTGACCGGGATCACCGCCGAGGCCCTGGCCCTGCTCATGGCCCACGACTGGCCGGGGAACATCCGCGAGCTGGAAAACGTCATCGAACGCGCCTTCGTCCTCTGCCGCGAGGGACGCATCGACATCCCCCATCTACCCGCCGAACTGACCGCCCGGGGCGCGGCGCTGGGGAGCGAAGGGGATTTTCGCGGCGCCCACGACATCCTCGACGCCCAGGCGATCCGCGCCGCCCTCGAGCGCCACGGCTACAACCGGCTGGCGGCGGCCCGGGAACTGGGCATCCACAAAACCACCCTCTTCCGCAAGCTGAAAAAGCTCGGCATCCCCCTTCCCCCCCGGGACGGCCGCACCCGCCGCGACCCATAAGAGTAGCGTTTTCGCAACTTAAATTTAAGGTACAGTAGCGATCAGGCAACTCAACCCTCCCCCTCAAGCTTCGCCACAAATCAAAAAAACATTGCAATAAAGGAGCCTTATCCCGACTACTCGGAGACTCCCCGATTGGCATTGCCCTTGCTCCTGTAAAAAGACACCAACCCCATGCAGGATGATCGCGATGAAGACCGCATTTGCCTATTGGGAAAACCGTATCGCCCCGGTGTTCGACACCGCTCGGGATTTGCTGCTGGTGGAGAGCGAGGGCGAGCGCGTAACCCGGGAAGAACGTCTGCTACTGGCGGACGAACCGCCCTTGGCGCGCACCCTGCGCCTGGTGGAACTGGGGGTTGAAACCTTGGTCTGCGGGGCGATTTCCCGGGCGTTGCAGGAGATGCTGCTGGCCTACGGCATCCGGGTGCGGGGTTTCGTCGCCGGGGATCTGCATGAGGTGGTACGTGCCTGGCTCGAAGGCAAGATGAACCAGGAAGTTTTCGCCATGCCCGGCTGTCTCGGACGGGGCGGGCATGGCCGATGGTCAGCGGATAAGGAGAACAATATGCAAGGACGTGGACGCAATTCAGGCGCCGGCGGCGGCCAGGGGCAAGGAGCCGGGCGCCGTCAAGGTCAGGGAATGGGTCAGGGAGCAGGACAATGCATCGGGCAAGGCATGGCCGGACGGGGACGCCGGGGCGGCGCCCTGGCCGGAGGACCCGCGGGAGCCTGCGTTTGCCCCAAATGCGGCCACCAGCAGAGCCACGAACGGGGACGGCCCTGCGTCGAGCAGACCTGTCCCCAGTGCGGAACCTCGCTGGT
>CALJLX010000345.1 GCA_937982495.1 uncultured Desulfuromonas sp. | reverse complement strand
CGGGGATCGACGACAACGCCGAGATCGCACTGGTTGCCGCCGCGCACGCAGGCGACATTGGGCAGGCTCCCCTGGGGCTGCACCCGGACAAAGGGCTCGTCGCGATAATGGGCGGCAAAAAGCTCGATCAGGCGGGCGGTGTCCGTTTTCTCCCGGAGATTGGCGTAACAGGTCGAAAGAATGCCGCGATTGACCGGCAACAGGTGCGGGGTGAAATTGACCACGACCGGCACCCCGGCGAGATCGCTCAGGGTCTGCTCGATCTCCGGGGTGTGCCGATGCTTGCCGACGCCGTAGGCTTTGAATCCTTCGTTCACTTCACAGAAGAGGGTATCGACCTTGGCGGCGCGCCCGGCGCCACTGGCCCCCGACTTGCTGTCGATGATCAAGGTCGCCGGATCGATCAGCCGCTCTTTCAAAAGCGGGGCCAAAGCCAGGGCGACGCTGGTCGGATAACAGCCGGGATTGGCCACCAGCCGCGCCGGCCGGATCCGCTCCCGATAGAGTTCGGGCAGCCCGTAGGCCGCCTCGGCGAGAAGTTCCGGGCTGGTGTGGGGTTGATACCAGGCCTCGTAAAGAGCGGCATCCTTGAGCCGATAGTCGGCGGAAAGATCGACCACCTTCTTCCCCGCCGCCAGCAGGCCGGGGACGAATTCCATGGCGGTCTGATGGGGCAGCGCGGTAAAGACGAAATCGGCCTTGGCGGCGACAATATCGACATCGACCGGATCGCAGACCAGGTCGGTGCGGCCGCGCAGGGAAGGGAAAACCTCGGCGAAGGGCTCGCCGGCATTCTGCCGGGAAGTGACGCAGGCGAGTTCAACCTGCGGATGATTGGCCAGCAAACGGTAGAGTTCAACTCCCGTATAGCCGCTGGCGCCGACAATGGCGATCCGAATCATGGCAGACTCCGTGAACGGGAAAAGGGAAACCCGAGGGTTTCCCTTTTCCGATGAAATTGTCGGTATTTCCGCCGGGAATAGCCCCCGCGCGAAACCGCGACGATTAACGCTTGGAGAACTGGAAGCTGCGGCGAGCGGCGCGTTTACCGTACTTCTTCCGCTCCTTGGCGCGGCTGTCGCGGGTAATGAACCCGGCCTTTTTCAGCACCGCGCGCAGTTCCGGATCAGCGTCGAGCAGGGCCTTGGTGATGCCGTGCTTGATGGCGCCGGCCTGTCCCGAAGGACCGCCGCCGCAAACGTTGACGGAAATATCGAATTTACCGACATTGTCGGTCAGCTCCAGCGGTTGACGGACAACCATCTTGGAGGTTTCCCGACCGAAAAACTCATCGAGGGAACGGTTGTTCACCACGATATTCCCGGCACCGGGCTTCATCCAGACCCGGGCGATGGAAGTTTTTCTTTTACCGGTCGCGTAGAATTTCTGCTCGGCCATTCTATTTTATCTCCTCGTTTCGATCCTAAAAAACCAGTTCCTTGGGCTGCTGCGCGGCATGGGGATGCTCGACGCCGGCATAGACCTTCATCTTGCGGAACATCTGCCGCCCCAGCTTGTTCTTGGGCAGCATGCCTTTGACCGCTTTCTTGATGAGATCCTCGGGCTTCTTCGCGACCAGTTTCTCGGCGGTGATCGAACGAATGCCTCCGGGAAAGCCGGTGTGGCTGTAATAAACCTTGTCGGCCATCTTGGTGCCGGTCAGCTTGACCTTGTCGGCATTGACGACCACGACGAAATCGCCGGTATCAACGCTCGGGGTGTAAATGGCCTTGTGCTTGCCCCGCAATACACGGGCAATCTCGGTTGCCGCGCGACCCAGAACTTTGCCTTCCAGATCGACGACGAACCATGCTCTCTTGATATCCGATTCTTTGGCGACTTGCGTGCTCATGAAATTCCTCTCTATGCGTAAACTGTGAATTTGGGTAACGGGGACTCACAGAAGAGCTGAAAATAAAGAAGCCGGGACCGAATGTCAAGATTTTTTTACGGAAAATCCCGCTTTCATCTCCAAAGAAAAAGGATCACCGCAAGGGGTCTTCCCCCGCCTTGATTTGCGACAGAACGCGGGGCGGCAAAAACAGAATCAGGGGGTCTTCCCGGACCCGGTCGCAAAAAGCCCGCCAGAGGGCGGAAAGACGGCCCATGCGCGTTCCCCGGGATTTCAACGCCACCCACAGCGCGAGAAAAAAACTGACGAAAAGATTGACCAGGCCAATGAGCAGCACGAAGGCCAAATGGAGCAGGAAGGCCGGCATGGAGAGTTCATCCCCGGACATGACGTAGCCGAGGTTGGCCGACGAAAAGGCGATATGGCGGATATCCAGGGGCAAGCCGATCAGTTTACCGACGTAGCCGGTGACGCCGAGAAGGATGCCGAAAATGAAGTTGCCGGCCAAAGCGCCATAATTGTCGTGTACATAATTCGCGAAGCGGCCCTGGCGCTCGGGAGGAAACAGGGCTTTCACCAGAGGATTGCGCCTTAGGCGGCCGCGCACGTCGAGATAGGCGGCACGGTTGTCGAAAAAGCCCGCGACCAGACCGGAAAAAAAGAGCCAGACCCCGGCGATGGCGGCATGCAGCAAGGCCAGACTCAATAGGGGGTGCAACGCATGCAACTGATAGTCGGCCGCCTCCGCCGGCAGGAGCGGGGCACCGCTGAAATGACGAAAGAGCCCGCCGACCAAGAGCGCCACGGTCACGGCGACGGAGACGTTGCCGACGACGGCGGCGAACTGGGATCGGCAGACCTGGACCAGCAAAGCCGCCAGCTTCTTCTGGTTCGCCCGCCCCTGCTCCTCCCGTTCCACCGCGCCGGCGAAACAGGCGGCGGTCATCGCCGGCTGCTTGGTCGCCACGGTAAAGTGCAGCATGTGGATGAAGACAAAGCCGAGGCCGTAGTTCAGGCTGACGAGAAAGGTCTCGGCCACCGGCTTCAGCGGCAGCTCGACGATCCACAGCTTGAGCAGGGCCATCAGGGCGATGATGACTCCCGCCCCCGCCGCCGAACGCAGCATGGCCAAATATTCGCGACCGTCGCGAGTGATGTAGTGTTCACCGTGGTTACTGGCGCTTTCCGTGATATTGCGGGCCAGAAGCCGCACATTGCGCTGCCAGAGCAGACGCGGACTGTGTCGTTCGGCGCCGGCCTGCACCAGACGCTTGAAGAGGCGGCCCCGGGCCGCGCCGCCGACGGCGGGATCGGACGAGAGGACATCGAGCAGATCCTCGATGCGGGTGAAGGTTTGGTCCAGGCGTTCGAGCAGGTGCGCCAGGGAGATGGTCGTCCCCCGGGTCAGGATTTTCTTGCGGAAACGGGAAACCTGCTCGCGACATTGTTCGAGCAGCACCCGGGCGTGGCAATCGTCGCTGTCCGGAAGTTCGGGCCGATTGAGTCGGGCGCGGGCCTGTTCCACATAATGACCGATTTCCCGCTGCAGGGCGACAAAGGCCGAATCGCTCTGCGAGAGGGCGGGATCGAGACGCATCAACTCCGGTTCGAGTTCTTCGGCGGCCCCCCAGATGGAGAGCATTTCCATGGCGTAAAGCGCGGCCTCCACCGGAGCCGGCGAAGGGTTGCGAAGTTCCGGCAGGACCAGGGCACGGTGGGCCGCCGAAAAGAGTCGACTCCAGGCGGCGTCGGCAACAGCGGCAACCCAAAGGCGATCCGTCTCCTGATGAAAAACAAGGGGAAGAATATCCCGAAGATAGTTATGAACGGGTGGCGTGGGGCTGAGATGTTCATGACAGCGCTCGACGAATTCCCGCACAAAGCCCCGTCGGGAAAAAACGCCAAGGCCGGCGAAGGCGTTAAAAAACTGCGTCCTCTCCAGCCAGAGGCGAAGTCCGTCGAGCACCGTGGGAGGAAAAAGCTCGGGCGTTTCCAGGGCGGCCGCGAGATAATCGATACGCCCTTCGGCCCAATCCCCCCGCTCCGGGGTTTTGGGGCGCAGCCAATCGACCACCATGACCAGGGTTTCGAGGCCGTCGCCGCTCCGGTTCCCGGCCAACCGGTGCAACAGCCCCTGGAAATCCTCATCGGAAACGGTGGTCGTGGGCAAAGTCTCTGGCAAAGATGAACTCCCGTGGTTCAGAGCGAAAGGATCGGTTGTCTGTCAGCTATAGTAAAGAGCTTGCCGGGCAAAGGCCAAGCATTAAATATTCACGACGCCAGGGACCTGTTTCGCCGGGCGGGAATCCCTTCCGCCTGCCGTCGCACTCTGCTATAGTTTCCGGGCAGTCACTACCGCCGTGGATAATCCGAGGAGAAATCATGTCCATCCCCCCCCGCAAAATCCTTCTGGCCACCGATTTCAGCGCCCGCAGCGACCGGGCCGAGGCCCGCGCCCTGGCCTTGGCTCATCAATACGATTGTAAATTACTGGTTGTGCATGTCCTCGAGCGGCAACCCAAGACACGCCTGACGCGGCGCACCCGTTTCTCCCCTCAGTCCCGGCCCGACAACCGCCTTATCGAAAGCGCCAAACGGCAGCTTCTCAATGCCCTGGTGCAAGGCGGAAACCGGGTCGCCGTGCGCATCGAAGAAGGGCATCCCTCGAAGACGGTTTTACGCATCGCCCGGGAAGAGGGCTGCGATCTCATCGTCACCGGCGTCGCCCGCAACGAAATGCTCGGGCGCTTCACCCTCGGCGAGACCGTGGACGAACTCATGCGCGACTCCCCGATCCCTTTGCTCATCGTCACCGACCGGGTCCATGGCCCCTACAACAACATCGTCGTCGCCTCGGATTATTCCGACGCCTCGCGCCAGGCGCTGGAAGCCGCCGCCGCCTTCTTCCCCGACCGGACCCTGCGCATTCTTCACGCCCACGGCGCTCCCGGTTCCTACGCGGTGGAGGATGTGGAGAGCTACCGCGAGCAGATGCGTCTGGCCTCCCGGCGGGAATATCTGGCCTTTCTCGACACCGTCAACCTTCCCGAAGAGCAGCGCGCGCGTTTCGAAGTGCTGATCGAGGGCGGCAATCTCACCGAATTGTTGCAGGATCTGGTCGAAAGTTCCTCCATCGACCTGGTCGTTCTCGGCTCCCGCGTGCGGGGCCTCTTGCCCGAAGCCTTCGTCGGCAGCGTCGCCAAGCGCGTCGTTTCCGCCCTTCCCTGCGACGCTCTGGTGATTCGCGGCCACAAGGCCTGATTCCCGCATGGAAAGTATGGATTTTCTTTATCTCGTCGTCCCCCTTCTCCTCCTCGGCGTGGTGCTCGCGGCGGTCTGGCTCGATCGCTGGAGCGTCCCGGTAATCCTGGTCGCCCTCGGCGTCGGTATTGTCGTCGGCAGCGATGTCCTCGGCATCTGGCACTTCGACAACGTCGAAGCGGCCAACAACCTGGCCAATGCCGCCCTGGTCTTCATCCTCTTTCATGGCGGGCTCGCGACCAAGCAAACCGACTTCAAGGCAGTCGCCCTGCCGGCCGGAGGGATGGCGACCTGGGGCGTCATCCTCACCGCCGCGACCACCTCCGCATTTCTCCACTTCGTGCTGGGGTGGGAGACGTCGATGTCCCTGCTGCTCGGCGTACTTATCTCGTCAACCGACGCGGCCGCGACCTTTTCCATCCTGCGCCGTCAGTCCCTCCCCTCCAAGCTGTCCTCGACCATCGAGATCGAAAGCGCGGCGAACGACCCGATGGCCATCCTGCTGACCCTCGTCGTCGTGGAGGGACTGTCGTCCGGTTCCAGCGGCGGGTTGCTGATCGTGCCCTTGTTCCTGTGGAAGTTCCTGGCCGGTCCGCTGATCGGCTGGTTGATGGCGCGGGGCGCGCTGGCGATCTTCAACCGGCTCAACCCGCAGGAGCGCGGCTATTACTACGTGCTTCTGCTCGCGGTCGTTCTTTTGACCTACGGCGTCTCCGAGCTTGCCCGGGCGAGCGGCATGCTGGCGGTATTCACCGCCGGTTTCGTCATGGGAAACCGGCATTTCATCTACAAGCAGGGCATTCGCAATTTTTCGGCCGCGCTGTCGATGATCGCCAACATCGGCGTCTTCGTGATGATGGGCCTGCTGGTCTTTCCCAGCCAATGGTCGACCTTGTGGATCAACGGGATCATCCTGTTTCTGGTGCTGACGTTCATCGCCCGCCCCGCCGCCGTGTGGCTCGGCACCTTCGGCATGAAGCTCGGGACCCGCGAACGGCACTTCATGTGCTGGGCCGGCCTGCGCGGCGCGGTTCCCATCGTCCTCGCGACCTACCCCATGGCCGCCGGCCTGCCCATCGGCGAAGAGGTGTTCAATCTCGTCTTCTTCGCGGTCCTGCTCTCGATTTCCATGCAGGGGTCGACACTCGGCACCCTGGCCCGCCGCCTCGGCCTGTCGGAACCGGCGCGGCCGCAGCCGCGTTACGGCCTCGAACTGGTGGCGATGGCTCATAGCGACCTCGATCTCTTCGTCATCGACCTGCCCGGTCCGCAAGGCCGGCCGGGCCAAAGGATTCGCGACCTGGCTCTCCCCCCCCGCGCCTTGATCACCCTGGTCACGCGGGGCCGCGAGGTCGTCGCTCCGACCGGTCACACCCGCCTGCTCGGATGGGATCAGGTGACCGTTCTTGCCCGCGCCGAGGATGAAGAGGAGGTGCGCGCGGCCCTGCTGCAACCCTTCGAGCGTCCGGTCGAACCCGAGGAGCCCACCACCCGGGTCCTCGATGTCGAACCGACCCTTTCGCCGCGAGCGGCCGACGCCGGGCCAAGGAAGACGATCCTGCTCGGCCACGGCCGCGTCGGAGCCGTGCTGGCCGACTTCCTGCGCCGGCGCCGGCTGCCGTTCATCGTGATCGAGCAGGACTTGACAACCGTTGACGGGTTGCGCCGCGCGGGAGTGCCGGTGATCCACGGCGAAGGCGGTAAGCCGGCGGTCCTTGAAAGCGCGGGGATCGCCGACGCGCGGCTTCTGCTCATTACCTCGGCGGAGCCCGTTACCGTGCGTCGCGCCGTCGAGTACGCACGCCAGGTGAATCCGGCGATCGAAATCGTCATCCGCGTCCACCAACCCGCCGAGTTCAATCAGCTATCCGCCATTCCCCAGACGCAATGCATCTACGGCGAGATGGAGATCGCCTACGCGATGGCTCGCCTCATGTTGCTCGCCTCGGGCGTCAGCGTCATCGAGGCCGAAGCGATTCTCATGGACGCCCGCCGCGATCAGAGCGGTCCGGGCATCCCCCGCACCCGCATTACCGAAATCCACGTGCCGGCTACGTCACCGGCGATTGGCAAGAAGCTTTCCGAGCTGGGGCTGCCGCGGGGAACGCTGTTGATCACCATCTCCCGCAACGATGAGTTCGTCGTGCCGAACGGCCAGACGGAAATCCTCGCCGATGACGCCCTGCTGGTGCTGGCGGACACGGAAGCGGCCCGTCGGATCGAGCAGCTGATTCTCCCGGCGCCGGCCGATGCCTCATGAGCGAACTTGGCCGTGGCGAGGGGAGAGCGTTCCGCCCCCCTCGCTTGCTTGACATTCGGCCTGGTCAATTTACCCTTGAAGTAGATTTTTCCTTTTAATCCGTCATTGCGAGCGGCCGCGATGAACAATCTCCTCCAACTGTTGTTGATTGAAGATTCGGCGGACGACACCGAGCTTATCCTGCGGGAGCTCCGCAAAAACGGTTTCGCGGTCGCCGCGACCCGCGTCGACACCGTCGAGGAGCTCCGGCGGGCCCTGCCGCGAGGGGGCTGGGATGTGATTCTTTCCGACTATTCCCTTCCCGCTTTCGACGGTCTGCAAGCCCTGGAAATTCTCACCGAAAGCGGCCTGGATATCCCCTTCATCATCATTTCCGGAGCCATCGGCGAAGAGACGGCGGTGCGACTGATGCGGGCCGGGGCCAAGGATTACGTATACAAAGAAAACCTACCTCGCTTGGCTCCGGTCCTGCGCCGCGAATTGACCGAGGCCGCCGTCCGTCGCGAAAGAATCGCCGCCGAGACGGCCCTGAGTGAATCCCGACGCCAGGAAGAGGCCGCCCGAAGCAAGATCGAGCATATCATCCGCTCGGTGCCGGACGGATTGATCGTTTGCGACGAGGAACAGCGGGTGGTGCTGATCAATCCCGGGGCCGAAAGCCTTCTTGGTCTGTCCTCGGAAACGGCGATCCAGCGTCAGGTCGCTCAGGTCATCCGCGAGAAAAGTCTGCTCGACCAGATTCTCCAAGCCCGCATCGCTATCGAGGACCCCGTAAAAACCCATTTGGAACTGTCCCGTCGGGACGGCCGGTCGCCCTTGGTCATCGAGGCCCGGACCTCGCGGATGAAGGACGCGCGGGGAGAACCGAGCGGATCGGTGACGGTTCTGCGCGACGTCACTTACGAACGGGAACTGGAGCGACTGAAGAGCGAATTCATCTCCACCGCCGCCCACGAGTTGAATACCCCCCTCACCAGCATCATCGGCTACCTCGAACTGCTCCTCCAGCACGACCTGATGCAGGTCACCGAACCGGAACAACAACGGGAATTCCTGGAAATCGCCCATGCCAAAAGTCGTCAACTGGCGGCAATCGTCGATGAACTTCTCGATCTCGGGCGCATGGAATCCGGTCAGGGGATGACCATTCATCGCGATTTCCACATGCTGGAGCCGCTGTTCGAAGACGTGATGAAACGCCTCCGGCAACAGGCTCCGAACCATTTTTTCGAGCTATCCCTGCCGGACGATCCCACGATCCGCTGGTATCTCGATCCGCTGAAAATTTCCAAAGTTCTGGAAAACCTGCTGGAAAATTCCGTCAAATTCTCCCCCGCGGGAAGCACGATTCGGCTGGTAGCGGATGTCGACGGCGAAAATTTCCACTGTTCCGTTGCCGACGAGGGAGTCGGTATCGCGGCGGACAAAATCGGAAAAGTCTTCGATAAATTCTATCGGATCGATGCCTCGAACACGGCCAAGGGCGGCCTGGGACTCGGACTGAGCATCGTCAAACAGATCGTCGAGGCTCACGGCGGCAAGATCCGGCTGGAAAGCACCCCCGGCAAGGAAACCCGGATCGCCTTCACCCTGCCGCGGCAGGCCTGACCACCATTTTTCAAGGGAGGGGATTTTGAAACCGCTGATGACCCGGTTGTTCCTGGGGGTTGTTTATTTTGCCTGCGCACTCCTTCAAACCGCCGCCGGCGCGGAAAAGCCCGCCCCCTACACCCTCGCGCTCATTCCCCAACGGCCGCCGGTCGACATGTACCGCGACTGGACGCCTTTTCTGGAACTGCTTTCCCAGAAAAGCGGTCTAAAACTGGAACTCAAGGTGTTTGCCGGAATGGAGGAGTTCGAAGAGCAGCTCGAAAGCGGTCTCCCCGATTTCATCTTTACCAATTCCACCCAGGCCGTGCAGGCTTGGCGGAGTCAGCGTTATCTCCCCCTGGTACGGAGCAGTGCCATGCTCAAAGGGGTGCTTTTTGTAAAAAAAGATTCCCCCGTCACCGAAGTCAATGATCTACTCGACAAAAAAATCGCTTTTGTCGGGGCGAAAAATCTGTGTAGCGTCTTTGTTCGCGACGGACTGCACCACGACCTGCTCGCATACAGCTTTATCCGCCTTTACGAGGGAAGCACCCAGAATGTTTTCAAAACCGTGCTGCTCGGCAAGGCCGACGCCGGCGTGACCCTCGACGTCAACCTCGATACCGCCTCCAATGAAATTCGTGAAGGGATGCGGATCATCTACCAGACCGCCCCCCTGGCGCCCCACCCGCTATCCGCCCACCCCCGGCTTCCCCAGGACGTTCGTGAACGGTTTCTTGAGACGATCCTCGCTATCGGCGCGAATCCGCGTCATGAATCTCTCCTCAAGTCGATCGGCCTGGCCCATCCGATACCGGCCGATTACCACCGGGATTACCGTAGTCTCGAAGAAATCGACCTGGAGACCCTGACCGCGGAAACCTGCGCGTCAGAGCCCTGAATCCGGATAGGCATTTCATGCGACCCTTGCATCTGCACCGACAACTCTTTCTGGCCGGCGCCCTGATCCTGATTTTTTCTCTGTTCACCTACGCCGCCGTGACCAGTTCCCGGCAAGCTCGCATTCACCAGGAGGTCATGAGCCGCAACGCCGCCGCCATGGGCCGAAATATCTCCGAAAGCTGCGCCGAAATGCTGGTGGTGGGGGATTTCGCCGGGCTCGATTCCTTCGCCATGCGCACCCTGGCCCTACCCGACATCACCGGGATCCTCATCGCCGAGGCCGACGGCACCGTCATCACCCTCGTCGAACGTTCACCACAGGAAACGCCACTTCTCAAACAGCTATCGCCGCCGTTGAACCTTCCCAAAAACCCGGTGGAATATCTGGAAGTGGCGAACGATCACCTGACGATTTTTCAGCCGATCAATGCCGGCCGCTTGATCGGTTGGGCGCGAATCACCTTCGACCTCGAAGCCATCGCCGCCCAGCAACGAGCCGTTTGGGAAAACAGTCTGCTCGTCGGCATCCCCGCGCTGATCCTGGGATTGGCCTTACTGGGGCGAGTACTGAGTCGTCCGGTGAAAGCCATCGAGGAACTTTCCCGCTTCGCCTTGAGTCTCGACAGCAACAAGGGCGCGACCATCGACCTGAAGCCCTCCTCCGAAGAGGTTCGACAACTAGCCCAGGCGCTCAATTCGGCATCGGTCAGTCTGTCGAGCTCGGAAAACCTGCTTCGCGCGACCAATGAGCAACTCGCCGTCACCCTGCGCAGCATCGGAGAAGGGATGATCTCCACCGATACCGAAGGGCGCATCCTGCGGATGAACCGGGTGGCCGAGCAACTGACCGGCTGGCCCGTGGCGGACGCCCTCGGCCGCCCCCTGGAAAAAGTGCTTTGCCTTTATGACGAAAAAACCGCTTTACCTGTGAACCTCGGGACTTTGGAGGATACGCCGCGGGACGGCGGCGACGATCCGGAGCATCCGCTGCTGCTCATGGCTCGCGACGGCTCCAGCTTGCCGGTCGGAGCGAACGCGGCGCCGATCCGCGACGATCGGGGCACGGTCAGCGGCGCGGTCCTGATCTTTCGCGATCAGACCGGGGAACGGGCGGCGCGACAAGCCTTGCGCGAAAGCGAGGAACGCCTCAATCTCGCCCTCAGGGCCGCCCATCTCGGATCCTGGCATTGGCAAATCGCCGAGGATCGAATTTTGTGCGACGAACTGACCCGCCGTATTCTCGGCTTGGCTCCGGAGGCGGCGCCGACCGATCTTTCCGGGGTCGCCGCGCTGGTCGCGGAAGAGGATCGACAACCCTTTGCCGAGACCCTGCGGCGAACAGCGACGGAGGATGTCCCCCTTGAGACCACGTTTCAGGTCATCCTCCCCGACGAAACGCGGCGGCATCTCACCATGCGGGGCAAGCTCTATCGGAACGATCTTGGAGCTCCTTGGCGGATTTCCGGCATCCTCTGGGATGTGACCGAGCAGAAACGGGCCGAGGAAGAAATCCGTGAGCTCAATATCACCCTGGAACAGCGGGTCCACGAACGCACCGTCCAGTTGGAGGCGGCCAACAAGGAACTCGAATCCTTCTCCTACAGCGTTTCCCACGACTTGCGGGCGCCGCTGCGAGGCATCGACGGCTTTTCCCAGGCCCTGCTCGAAGACTGTTGGGAACACTTGGACGACACCGGCCGCGACTACCTCGGACGCATCCGCATGGCGGCCCAACGCATGGGCCTGCTGATCGAGGATATGCTCCTCCTTTCGCGGGTCTCTCGAAGTGATCTGTCGCGGCGGATCGTCGATTTGAGCCGACTGGCGGAAACCGCCCTGCAGCGCTTGGCGGCGCAGGAACCTCAAAGGCAAGTGACCTGGGAAATAACGCCCGACCTGCAAGCCGAGGGCGATCCCAAGCTGCTCGCCATCGCCCTCGACAATCTGCTGGGCAATGCCTGGAAATACAGCGCCCGGCAGACCGACGCCCGGCTTGTCTTCGACCGTGTGACAATCGACGACGAAACCGTCTTTTTCGTCCGGGACAACGGCGTCGGGTTCGACATGCGCTACGCCGAAAAACTCTTCGTGCCCTTTCAACGACTGCACCGGGTGGAGGATTTTCCCGGCACGGGCGTCGGCCTGGCCACCGTCGCCCGGGTCATTCACAAACACGGCGGTCGTATCTGGGCCGAATCCGAGATCGATCAAGGCGCCGTCTTCTATTTCACCCTTCCCGGGAGCCCCCGGACGGAGACATCATTGCCATGAGTGAAAAAATCATTTTGCTGGTCGAGGATAACCCGGACGATGTCGCCCTGACCGTCCGAGCCATGGAAAGAAATAAAATCGCCAATACCGTCGTGGTGGCCCGCGACGGCGCCGAAGCCCTTGATTGGCTGTTCGGAACCGGGCAGTATGCCGAGCGCGACACCTCGATACAGCCCCAACTGGTGATGCTCGATCTGCATCTGCCCAAGGTGGACGGCATCGAAGTCCTGCAACGCATCCGCGCCGACGAACGGACCCGGCATCTGCCGGTGGTGATTCTCACCACCTCCAGCGAGCAGCGGGACATCCTCGCCAGCTACGACCGGGGGGCCAACAGCTATATCCAGAAACCCGTGGATTTTCAGGCCTTCAACGAAGCCGTCCGGCAACTCGGCATCTATTGGCTGATCCTGAACCGCTGCGCGCCCAGATAACTTAACCACCCGAACCCGCAACGGACTCCCTACCTGGCAAAGCCTATGCAACCCCCTCCCACCCGCTTCTCCTGGCGCCATTTTCTACCGGCGCTCTTCGTCGTTTGCGTCTGGGGGATGTCCTTCGCCGTCACCCGCGTGACCGTGCAGGAGATCCCGCCCTTCACCCTCGCCTTTCTGCGCTTCGCGCTGGCGAGTCTGCTGATCTGGCCCCTGGCCCGCCGTCATCGCCATACGCGCATCGACCGCGAGGATCGCGGCGCCCTCTTCCTGCTCGGCTTCATCGGCGTCACCGTCTACTTCGGCTTTGAAAACTTCGGCCTCAAATACACCACCGCCACCCACGGCGCCCTCATCGTCGCCACCATCCCCCTGACCACCGAGGCGGTCAACGCCATCCGCCACCGCCGCCGCCCGCGCATGGCGGTGATCGCCGGGCTCCTCGTCGCCCTGGCCGGGGTCGGCCTGCTGGTCGGACCCGACAACGGCGAGGCGACCCTGCTGGGCGATCTGCTCATGTTCGCCGCCGTCACCAGTTGGGTCGGCTACACCTTTCTCGCCGACCGGCTCACCGCCCGCTATCCGAATCTACTTTTGACCTTCCGTATCATGACCGTCGGCACGATGACGTTGCTCCCTGGCGCCCTGTTTGAAATCCTCATCCAACCCCTGCCCCGCCCTTCCCTCGCCGCCTGGGGCGGCGTCCTCTTTCTCGGCGCCTTCTGCTCGGCCCTGGCCTATCATCTGTGGAACCAGGCCATCCCCGCCCTCGGCGTCGGCCTCACCAACCACCTTCTCTACGGCATCCCCCTGGTCGGCGCCCTCACCGGCGTCCTCGCCCTCGGCGAACCCCTGACCCCCAACATCCTCATCGGCGGCGCGCTGATCGTCGGCGGGGTTTTTATGGCGCTAAAGGAAGGGGGAGAGCAGGAACAGGGGGGATGAATAGCTGTCAGAGTGACGTCAATTTCCAGCAAAGCGGCCAA
>CALJLX010000344.1 GCA_937982495.1 uncultured Desulfuromonas sp. | reverse complement strand
AACGCCGATTAAACAAGCCGGTCAGGGCATCCACCATGGCCAGGGACTGATAACGTTCTTTCAATTCATGGGTTTCCCGCAAGACGTTCTCCAACTGACTGGTCCGTTCCCGAACCTGGTTTTCCAGATTATGCAAGAGCCGGCTCGACATCATCGCCTGCCCGAGAAAGAGCGCGAACAGAGGGATGAAGCGCTGCTGCCAGGCACCGAACCGCTGGGGTTCGGAAGCCGCGAGCAGCAAGGCGCCGACCCGTTCCCCGCCCACAACCAGGGGGGCGCCCAGCATACTGCGAGGAGAGTCTTTAGTGGCCAGGGGCTTGAGTTCGTCATCGTCCAGGCAGTCATCGCAAATGCAAACCTCGCCGGAACGAATCACCTGATCAACAAAAGACACCTCCAGGGGAGATCCCTCGTCGCAGCAGGCATTTTTACCCTCGGAACAGATTTTCAGGGTGCCATTGTTCCAGGCCACGGCGGTGGCCGGATGCTCGCTGCCGACCTCGACGAAGAAGAGAGCGCAGCGCTCGACTCCGTAATTCTCCACCAGGGAAACGAGCGCCTCCTGGAGCAGTTGTCCTTCGCCACAATGACCCAGATCAAGGGAACCCAGCCCCTTGAGGGTGGAAAGAGAGGCCAGCAGCTCATCGAAGACCGTCGTCATCTCCCGAAAGGTTTCGTTGAGGGGGGGAGTCTTCATGCGTCAACTCCATGCCGGGTCAGAGTCCGGGCCATGTTGCGAAATTCTGCGGCGCGCTGGATCACTTCGGCAACCACCCGGACGATTTCCTCGCGCCGCCCCCAGTGAGTGTCCACAAGTTCCGGCAAGGGCGGCGGCCCTTCCTGCTCCAGGGAGGCTTCGGCGAGACGAACGGAGACTGCGACCACTTCCGCCAGGGGGTTGTCGCGGATATCCGCCAAGGGGGAGCGACACTGGGCGATCGCCTCGCTCAGGGGTTCGGGCAGCCCCCAGCGCCGCGCCAGGAGGGCGCCAGCCTGCTCGGCATCCACGTCGAGCAGCTGTTGCGTCAGGGCGCGGGGATCGGCCTCCTCGAGGGTGAAAACCCGTTGCATTTCCTCGGGAAAGAGCACGACCAAGGCGCGTGTCCCAAGATTGTGCAGCAGCCCGGCGGCATAGGCCGCTCCCGGAGCGGGTTTGGGCATCCCCCGATGGAGCGGCGTCAGGGCCCGGGCCAGGTGGGCGGTCAGCACCGACAGATACCAGTGCCGCTCTTCACTGAACCCCGGACATGACTGAACCCGCAAGGAGCTTTCGAGGGAGAGGGAAAGGGCCAGGGCCTTGGTCATGGAGAGCCCGAGCACGCGGATGATGGCTTCCGCCACCGCCTGGATCTTGCCCCGATGGCCGTAATAAGCGGAATTGGCGCAGCGCAGGATGCGGGTCGTCAATTCCGGGTAGGTCTCGACGATGGCGGCGACCTCTTCCAGATCGGCCTGGTCATCGGCGAGCACGGCGAGGATTTCCTTCGCCATGGGAGACGGGGGAGCGAGATCCTGCAAGCGAAAGAGCTTGGACCTGGAATCCTGATTCAAACCAACCTCCTCCTAACAGCTTAAGCACATGAAATGGAGCATGAAATGGTAAGAAAGCGAGCGGTCAAGCGCCGGTCGCCAAGGCCATACGAGAGGTTTGCGGTGAAGTTTCCTGGGCGAAATGTTCGCGCACCCGCGCGACAAGGCCAGCCGCATCGATACCGATACGCCGACGCAACTCATCCTGGGTCCCCTGCTCGACAAAGCGGTCGGGCACCCCGAAACGCAGGACGCGGGGGCTCAAACCCTGATCGGCAAGCAGTTCCAGTACCGCCGAGCCGAAACCGCCCTGCAGGGCGTTCTCCTCGACGGTCAGCAACAGGCCGGTGGCCTGGGCTTCGGCGAGAATCAGTTCGCTGTCGAGGGGCTTGACGAAGCGGGCATCGACCACGGCCAGGGAGAGCCCCTCCGCCTCCAGGCGCTCGGCGGCTTCCAGCGCCGCCGCCACGCCGACACCGAGAGCCAGGAAAGTGCCGTCCGTTCCCGCGCGCAGCTTCTCCCCCCGGCCGATTTCCAGCGGCTCGATAACCTCGGGGATGGGCAACCCCAGGGCCGCGCCCCGGGGATAGCGGTAGGCAAAGGGTCCTTCCGCCACCAGGGAGGTGCGGATGGCCCGGCGCAGTTCGATCTCATCCCGGGGGGCCATGATCGCCAGATGGGGGATGTGACGCAGGTAGGAGAGATCGAAGACCCCGTGATGGGTCGGCCCGTCGGCGCCGACCAGTCCGCCCCGATCGAGAGCGAAGGTCACCGGCAGGTTCTGCAGGCAGACATCGTGCAGCACGTTGTCGTAGGCCCGCTGCAGGAAGGTCGAATAGAGAGCCACGGTGGGACGCAGTCCGTTCGCCGCCAGTCCGGCGGCGAAGGTCACGGCGTGCTGCTCGGCGATGCCGACATCGAAGAAACGTTCGGGAAAGCGTTTGGAGAATTCGATCAGCCCGGTCCCCTCGGGCATCGCGGCGGTAATCGCCACGACCCGGGGATCGGCCTCGGCCAGGGCAATGAGGCTTTCTCCGAAGACCTCGGTATAACTGGGAGGGCCGCCGGCGCTGCTTTTGACCTGTCCGGTCCGGCGGTCGAAGGGACCGATGCCGTGAAAGAGCGCCGGGTTCTCCTCGGCCGGAGCGTAGCCCTTCCCCTTTTTGGTGAGGACATGGAGCAGAACCGGGCCTTTGAGCCGGGAAACATTCTCCAGGGTCTCCATGAGATCTTCGAGCTGATGGCCGTCCACCGGGCCGACGTAGTCGAAGCCGAAAGCCTCGAAGAGCATGCCGGGGGTGAAGAAACCTTTGAGGGAATCCTCGGCGCGACGGGCCAGGTTGAGCAGATCCTTGCCGAAATGGGGCATGCCCGAGAGAATGCTCTTGGCATCCTTCTTCATGCGCACGAAGAGGTCGGAGGTCATCTTGCGGCTGAGAAAGGAGGCCAACGCCCCGACATTGGGGGAGATGGACATTTCGTTGTCGTTGAGAATGACGACCAGATCCTTCTTCAGATCGCCGGCCTGGTTCAGCCCCTCGAAGGCCAGCCCCGAGGTCAGGGAACCGTCACCGATGATCGCCACCACCTTTTCCCGGCCCCCGCGGGCATCGCGGGCCGCCGCCATGCCGAGGGCCGCCGAGATGGAGGTACTGCTGTGCCCGACTCCGAAAGCGTCGTAAGGGCTTTCGCCGCGCTTGGGGAAACCGCTGATGCCGTCCAAGCGACGCAGGGTCGGGAAGCGGTCGAGGCGTCCGGTCAAGAGCTTGTGGGCATAGGCCTGGTGCCCCACATCCCAGACGATCTTATCCGTCGGCGTATCGAGCACCCGGTGCAGGGCGATGGTCAGCTCCACCACCCCCAGGGAACTGGCCAGATGCCCGCCATTGACGGAGGTCACGGCGACAATCCGCTCGCGCAACTCCTCGGCCAGGTCCTTGAGCTCGGCCAGGGAGAGATCCTTGATGGCGGAAGGATATTTATTGATCTTTTCCAGATTCATGGGTAGAGCCTTTTCTCCACAAGCGCGCCCTGGTTATCAGCGGCCGCGATCGACAATATAACGGGCGATTTCCCGCAGAGGCTCGGCGGGGGCGCCCAGAGGCGCGAGATAGTCGATGGCCCGCTCCTTGAGCTCCCGCGCCCGTGCGCGGGCTTCGTTGAGCCCCAGCAGGGCGGGATAGGTGATCTTCCCCCGCGCCTGATCCCCGCCGACCCCCTTGCCGAGGGCCGCGCTTTCGCCGACCACATCGAGGATATCGTCGGCGATCTGGAAGGCCAGCCCGGCGGCGCCGGCATAACCGCTCAGGGCCTGCATGGCGCTTTCATCGGCCGCGCCGACCAGGCCGCCCGCCTGAACCGAGGCCAGGATCAGCGCTCCGGTCTTATGGGTGTGGATATATTCGAGAACGGGAAAATCGACGGTTTGCCCTTCCGATTCCATATCCACCACCTGTCCGCCGACCATGCCCATCGACCCGGAACAACGGGCGATGATATGGATGATCCGGGCGAGGGCCGCGGGGGGAAGCCCCGGGCAGGATTCGGGATCGGAGAGCAGGATGAAGGCCTGGGTCAGCAGGGCGTCGCCGGCGAGAATCGCCGTGGCCTCGCCGAAGACCTTGTGATTGGTGGGACGCCCCCGACGCAGGTCGTCATCGTCCATGGCCGGCAGGTCGTCGTGAATCAGGGAATAGGTGTGAACCATTTCCAGCGCGCAGGCCACCGGCAAAGCCTGCTCGGTTGGCGCGCCCACTGCTTCGCAGGCGGCCAGGACCAGGACCGGGCGGATACGTTTGCCGCCGGCGAAAATCGAGTAGCGCATGGCCTCGTGCAGACGCCCAGGCAAGGTCGACGCATCGGGCAGATAGCGGTCCAGCGCCTGTTCGACCAGGGCGATCCGCTCATCGAGATAGCTTTGCAAATCCATCCTTGACTCCGGCGTCAATCCTGGGGAAAGGGGTGTTTGGCGAAACCGCCGTCCTCGCTCCGGGTCAGCTGTTCGACCTTGAGTTCGACCTCGTCGAGCAACCGCCGGCAGAGCGCCGCGTTCTTCACCCCCTCCTCGAAGACGGCGAGGGAAGACTCCAGGCTCAGATCCTCCTGTTCCAGACTTTCGACTGCCGTTTGCAGGGCCTTGAGCGCCCCTTCGAAACTCGTTTTTTTCGCCATCCCGACTCCTTGCGCAAGTGTTGGATTATGAACATGCCCCCCAAGGGGAGTCAAGATTTTTTCCCGCCCAGAAGGGTCGTCAGGGCCAGGGGATCGACCCGGTCGCCGCGCAACTTGACCCCCCAGTGCAGATGGGGGCCGGTGGAGCGGCCGCTGCTGCCGACCCGCCCCAGCGGCGTGCCCGGGGCCACCGGCTGGTTGGGGGCGCAGTCGAGGCTTTCGAGATGGCAATAGAGGGAGTAAAGGCCGTCGCCGTGATCGACGAGCACGGTCAGGCCGGTGTAGTAGAGATCGCCGGTAAAGGCCACCCGCCCGGCGGCACTGGCGCCGACGACCGTACCCCGGGGGCTGCGGAAATCGACCCCGGCATGGGGGGAGCGGGGCTCGCCGTTGAGAATACGGCGCAGACCGAAAGGGCTGCCCATGGGGTCGCCGACCGGCAGGACGAACTCCGTCGGCAGCGGCCCCGGCGAGCGCACGGAAAAAATCTGCCGCAACAGCTTGCTCTCCCGCTCGATACGCTTGAGCACGGCCGGGTCTTGCGGGGAAACATAGGCTTTGGGCAGGGTGAGGCGTTCCTCCGGACGTTTCTTCGCCGTGACTTTCAGGGTTCCGATCCGTCGTTCCTCTTCCCCCGGTCGGCGCAGGGACAGGGGATAATCGCCCGGCGCGGCACCGAGATCGAGGCCGAGCAGCGCCCGTCCGCCTTCTTCCCCCGGCTCCAGGGGGATCCACTTATCATTGAAACGCAGCTCCCCCGCCGTCGGCCCGCTCGCCATCCAACGCGCCAGGGCGACCTCGCCGGGGGCGATCGCCTCCGGCTCCAGACGCAGCTCATCCCCCCAGGCCAAAGCCGTCACGACCAGCCAAAACGCAAACGCCGGCGACAACCGGACCAGCCTCCTCACGATTCCACCTCCTCGATACGGGCCTCCGCCCGCCCTTGGGCGAAACGCAGACACACCCGCTCGCCGGGGCTGAGAACGGACGCATCGCGCACGACCTCGCCCCCGCTCCTACTGACGATGGCATACCCCCGCCCCAGGGTCCGCAAGGGGGAGAGGTCGTCCAGCCGTTCGGCCAGGGTGGTCAGGCGCCAGGCCCGTTCCCGCAACCGTCGTTCCATGGCCTGGGACAACCGGCGCGCCAGCTCGTCCCGGCGTTGCCGGGCCAAAGCCAGGCTTTCCCGGGGGGAGCGCAGGCGGCGGTGCAGCCCGTGGAGCCGTTCCCGGCCGAAATCGACCTGGCGGCGCATCCGCGCGGCTAGGCGCATGACCAGATGGTCGAGATGCCCCTCGATCTCCAGACGGCCGCGCGCCACCATTTCGGCGGCGGCGCTCGGCGTCGGCGCGCGCAGATCGGCGACGAAATCGGCGATGGTATGATCGACTTCGTGCCCTACCGCCGAAATCACCGGGATCTTCGAGCCGTGGATGGCCCGCGCCACCGGTTCTTCGTTGAAGGCCCAGAGATCCTCCAGGGAACCGCCGCCGCGCCCGACGATCATCACCTCGGCCTCCCCCTGGCGATTGAGCTCGGCGATGGCGGCGGCGATCTCCTCGGCCGCCCCCTCCCCCTGCACCCGCACCGGCCGCAGCAGCAGGCGCACTCCGGCCCCCCGGCGGCGCAGAACCTGAATGATGTCGTGAATCGCCGCCCCGGTCGCCGAGGTGACGACCCCGACCACTCGGGGAAAGGCGGGAAGCGGGCGCTTGCGTTCGGCGGCGAAGAGCCCTTCGCCGGCCAGGCGGTTTTTGAGCTGCTCGAAGGCCAGTTGCAGTCCCCCCACCCCCCGGGGCTCCAGACCTTCCACGATCAGCTGCACCTCCCCCCGCTGAGGGTAGAGGGACAGCCGCCCACGGCAGACGACCCCCATGCCGTTTGCGGGGACAAAGCCGAGAAGCCGGTTCTGGGCGCGAAACATCACCCCCCGCAGCTGGGCGTCGGCATCCTTGAGGGAAAAGTACCAGTGGCCCGAGGCGGGGATGGAGAAATTGGAGATTTCCCCCTCGACCCAGACCTGCATGAAGTTGTCCTCGACCAGTTCGCGCAACAGGGCGTTAAGCCGCGATACGGTGAGGATGGTGACCTTGTCCTGCATTGTGAATACCACCATATATGGGGGTTTAAGATTGACTTTTACGCCTGCCTGCCCTATATAGGCCCTACCTATCGACCCGCGGAAGGAAGTCCCATGTCCCGACCTTATGTACTGACCATCTCCAGCGAAAAGGGCGGGGTCGGCAAGACCACCCTGGCCACCAATCTGGCCATCTATCTCAAAGCCATCAACGAAGACCTGCCCGTCACCCTCTTCAGTTTCGACAACCACTTCTCGGTGGACCGCATGTTCCGCATCGGCCGCGCTCCCCACGCCGGCAACGTGCTGCAGATGCTGGTGGAGAAACGGATCGATGAGGTGGTCGAGATGGGGGAATACGGGGTGCAGTTCGTGCCTTCCAGCGGCGAACTGGCACAACTGCGCGACCACTTGACCAACCCCGCTCGCCTCGCCCGGATCCTCGCCGAGTCGAAACTTTCCGGGGTGATCATCATCGACACCCGCCCCGACATGGACATCTTCACCCAGAATGCCCTGTTCGCCGCCGACCGGGTGGTGGTGCCGGTGAAGGATGCCCCCTCACTGGAAAACTGCAAGCATCTCTACGAATTCTTCGACCGGCACGGGCTTGCCCGACGGACGCTACGCGTCCTCCCCTGCCTGGTCGACCAGCGCATCCACTACGACGGGCCCTTCCGCGACCCCTACCAGTTGCTCAAGGCCTACGCCATCAATCGCGGCTACCGCTGCCTGGAAGGCTATATCGCCAAGAGTCCCAAGGTCGAATCCCTCAACACCAACCCCGAGGGAAAGATCTACCCGGTTATCACCCACGGCCGCGCCACCGAGGTCCATGTGCAGTTTTCCCACCTGGCCCGGCAGATCTACCTGGACACCCTGGAGGCCCAGCCGCGCCGTCTCGACCTCTTCGCCGAAGAACTGGGCCGTCAGGCCCATGCCCGGGACGAATCCTTCAGCGCCCGTCGCGCCCACCTGAGCAGCGAATGCCTGCTCTGCGGCAAACCCCTCGACGCCGCCGACGGCAGCCTTCATGCCGGTTATTACTGGGAAAATCCCATGGCCGAACGGGCCGGACTACTCGAAGAGGACTGCTTCGCCGGCCTCGTCTTTCCCTATTTCTATCGCTCCCGGCGCCAGATCGAAAATCAGGACCCCTTGCGCGAACTCTTTCGCGAGTCGGCGCAACGCTCCTTCTTCGCCCTGCGCCGCGCCCCCAACAGCCGGGGCTTCTACCAGCAGCAGCTCTCCTTCTACCGTTTCGACGACGAGGGCCTGGAGGTTTCCCACAAGGTCATCGACCTGCCCGAGCTAACCGGCGCCCCCCAGGAAGGACTGCCCCTCTGGACCCCCCTGCTGCGCAACGCCGCCCTGCTCGACACCGAAAACCGCCTCACCGACGGTTTTCTGCTGATCCGCCGGGTCAGCTCCGATTTCTCCGAAGGGATTCTCTACGACGAACAGTACCGTGAGTTCCGGCAAACAGCCGAGCGCATCGCCGCGCAACTCCCCCGGGACTGATCGGCGGAAAAATCGCTGTCCGACGTTTAGCGGACCAGCAGGCGGGAGGCGGGCACCACGCTGATCCCCTGGGCGCGCAGATAGCCTTCCTCCGCCCGCAGGGCCGCGAAGGTTTCCGGATAGGGATGGCAGATCGCCAGCGTCTCTCCGTTTTTCGCCGCCATGCGCGCCATGCGGCGAATCTCCCCACGGATCGCCGAAACCGAGCGGACATTGTCGAGAAAGATATCCCGCCGCGCCGTCGCCACCCCCAACTCCCGCGCCGTCTCGAAAGCCACCGAACGATTACTGGTGCGGCTGTCCACGAAAAACAATCCCGCCCGGCGCAACTCCTCCAGCACCACCGCCATCTTTTCCCGGCTCTCGGTAAAACGCGAGCCCATGTGGTTGTTCCCCCCCGCCGCATAGGGCACCCGTTGCCGGTAACCGCGCACCAAAGCGCGGATTTCCTCATCGGAGCGGTTCAACAACAGGGCATCGGCGCCGGGGTTGGCGCGGGGATAGCCCTGAGGCTCCATGGGCATATGGATCATCACCTCGCGGCCGCGTTCATGAGCCAGGGTCGCCACCTGCGGCGCCGCCTCGTTCTGGGGAATGATGGCGAAGGTCACCCCCAGATCGATAGCGAGCAGTTCCCTGGCCGAGGCCAGATCCCGACCGAGATCGTCCATGACGATCGCCACCCGGCCGCCGCTCCCCGGAGGAGGCGGCGTCAGGGAGGTCGGCGGCGGCAGCACCGGCCGTGGCGAGACCTCCGGAACCGGCGGGAGCTTGATCGGCGGAGGGGGGATGGGTACGATGCGGGGCGGCTGAAACCGCAGCCGCGCGACCACCCGATCCCCCAGGAGTACCAGCAGCGAACCGGGGGCACTGCCCGTTTCCAGCCGCACCTCCGGTGCCTCTCGACGCAAGGGGTCGAACAGCGCATCCAGCTCCGCCGCCGCCGGGAAAGGAACATCGAGCCCATAGGTCGTGACCCCGTGGTCCTGCTCGATCGCCAGGCCCGCATCGGCGTAGCCGCCCCGGATCAGGGATTGCTGCAGCAGGCGACGTAATCCCTCGGGGTCCGGCAGCGGCCGGGACAGCTCCGGCACGACCGGGGTCGGCCGTTTTTCGATCACCGGCGGCACTGGCGGCGGCGTTTCGGGGGGGACGAGCCGGGCTTGTTGCCGCATATAGGTCAGCAGGATCAAGCTGATCAGGAGAAAGCCCACCACCCCCAGCGCGGCCAAGAGCAGGCGCAACTGACGGTTGGAGGACTTTTTAACGGAGGGTCGCTTGGCGCGGCGTTTGTTTTTTCGAGGAGGCACGGGACGGAACCAGAAAAAAAGGGGGGATATCCTCCCCCCGTCGTGAGTCGTAGTATCCCGTCGATCAGGCGGCGGGGGCGTTGAGGTCCTTGAAGACGCGCCAGCCCTTGAGCAGGTCGAGGGCGCGCATCAGCTGATAATCGTCCCGATCCGCCGACTTCAGGTCGAACTTCCGAGCCGTTTCGTCATCCTTCGGCTGGGCTTCGAGGGGTTCGGTGTCGAAATGGTTGCTCAGGTCCTTCTCCCGGAAAGCTTCGCCGTCCACCACCTTTTTCAGCTCGGCGGGGGCCGCGACGATATCCGGGGTGATGCCCCGCGCCTGAATGGAGGTGCCGTTCGGGGTGTAGTAACGGGCCGTGGTCAGACGCAGCCCGGAGTCGTCGCTCAAGGGGATCACCGTCTGCACCGAGCCCTTGCCGAAGCTCTGAGTGCCCAGGACCAGAGCCCGGTCATGGTCCTGGAGAGCCCCGGCGACGATCTCCGAGGCACTGGCGCTGCCGCTGTTGATCAGCACCACCAGGGGGAAATCCTCTTCCTCCGTTCCCGGCCGGGCGTGAAATTCCATGCGGCTGCCTTCCTCGCGGCCATCGGTGTAGACGATCAGTCCCTTGCCGAGGAAGAGATCGGTCACTTTCACCGCCTGCTCCAGCAAGCCGCCGGGGTTGTTGCGCAGATCGAGAATCAATCCGTCCAGGCGTCCGCCGTTTTCCTTGCGCACATCCTTGAGCGCCTTGGCCAGTTCCTCGTCGGTACGCTCCTGGAACTGGGCCAGGCGCACATAGCCGTAGCCGTCCTCCAGGGTCCGGGCCTTGACGCTGCGGATCTTGATGATTTCCCGCTTGAGCTCGAATTCCTTCGGTTTTTCGAAGGCTTCGCGGAAGATGGTGATGCGGATCGGGCTCCCCTTGGGACCGCGCATGAGCTTGACCGCGTCCATGACGCTCATGTCCTTGGTAAAGCCGTCGCCGATCTTGACGATCTGATCCCCCGCCTGCAGCCCCGCCCGGTAGGCCGGAGTATCCTCGATGGGGGAAACGACGGTAAGGACACCGTCCTTGATGGTGATTTCGATGCCGATGCCGCCGAATTCGCCGCGCGTGTCATCCTTCATCTCTTTGTAGACGTCGGGAGGCATGAAGGAGGAATGGGGGTCGAGGGCGGCAAGCATGCCGTCGATGGCCCCGTAGATGAGTTCCTGCATGGGCACTTCTTCGACGTAGCTTTTGCGCACCAGCGCCAGGACGTCGGAAAAGAGGCGGATATCCTCATACTGGGACTTGGCCTCGGCGGCAAGCGGCCGGGTCAGCTGGGCAACCGCCAGCCAACCGAGGGGAAGACCGGCCAACAGAACCAACAAGCGCAACCAGCGGCGTTTGAACATGGATGAATCCTCCGGGCGATGCGACCTCAACGAGGTTTAAGCCAGGACGCCGGGTTGAGCGGCGTCCCGCGATGTCTGATTTCAAAGTATACCGTATCGCTCCCCTCGAAGCCCGCATAGGCTACCGTTTCCCCCTGGCCGACCGTTTCGCCGATGCGTTTCGCCAGGCGCGAAGCCTGGGCGTAAAGGGTATAGTAGCTGTCGCCGTGGTCGAGGATGAGAAGATTGCCGTAGCCCTTGAACTCACTGGCGAAAGCAACCCGACCGGACCAGACGGCGGTCACCGGCTGTTGCGGAGAGGCGCTGATTTCGATACCGTGGCTTTCGTACAGGGTTCCCAGATCGGCGTGGCGCCCGGTCCCGAAGGGCACCTTGACCTTGCCGCTGACCGGCCAGGAGAGCCGTCCCTTCTGCCGGCCGAAGGGGTTGGCCAGAGGGGTTTTGGGATCCTGCGCGGAAGGTTTGGGAGTATACGCCCGGGGCTTGGTCGATTCAAGTTTTTTGACCAGGCTCGACAGCCGCGCGGCCCGCTCCTTGAGCGCGGCAACCTCACCGGCGAGCTTGCCCTTGTCGGTCTTGACCTTGGCCAGCAGCCGTTTCTTCAGATCGGCCGCCTTCTTCAGGGATTCCCGATCACGCCGTCCCTGCGCCACCAGCTCTTCCTGCTCGGCTTGCAGGCCCGCGAGCCGCTCGCGAACAGCACTCAGCTCCTCCAGGCGCCGGCGGTAACCGTCGAGAAGTTCCCGGTCCCGGCGAACGATGCGCCCGAAAAATTCGTAATCCTCGGCCATACGCGCCGGACTCCGCGCCAGCATCAGGGTCCGCAGCAAGCCCATGTCTCCGTCCTTGTAGAGGGTCACCAGGCGCTGCTCCACTTGTCCCCGCAACGACTCGGCCGCCTCTTTCCGGCGAATGCTCTCCCCTTCGGCCGCGGCCAGTTCCTCCTTGAGGGAAACAAGACGCTTATCCTGGTTCGCCATGTTTTGTTGCAGGCGCGCCAGTTCGCTCTCCACCGTCTTCAGATCCTTCCCCAGGGACTTCTCCTCTTTTTCCTTCTTCGAGAGGGATTTGCTCGCCTGGGAAAGACGTTGCTCGATCTCCTTGAGAGACTGCCGGGTTTCGTCGGCCTTCTTGTCGGCGGCCAGACTCTCCCCCGAGGGGTAAACCAGCAGCGCACAGAAAAGCGGAACAAGAAAAAAACCGATCCGTGACTTCAAATCCGCACCAGTTTACGCAAAGACATGATACTGCCGAAAAAACCGAGGAAGACTCCGGCGGAGACCAACAGCAGCTGCAACCCCAGGGGGAGAAAGACGATGGAACCGCTGGCCGAGGCGAGGAGCAGGGAAGCCAGGGCCTCGTGCAGAAAATAGCGGAAAACGGCGAAGGCGAGGCCGACGGCGATCAGGCCGCCGAGCAGTCCCTGCAAGGCCCCCTCGATGAGAAAGGGGGCTTTGATGAACATGCTCGTCGCCCCGACCAGACCCATCACTTCCAGTTCGTCGCGACGGGCATACTGGGTCAGGCGAATGGTATTCGAAACGATGAACAGGGCGGCAAAAAGGAGAAAACCGCCGATCACCGCCCCCCCCAGTTTGAGCAAAGTGACGAAAGCCTCGAACTTTTCCAGCCATTCGCGGCCGAAACGCACCTCATCGAGACCAAGATCCTTGCGCAGGGTGTCCACGACCCGCTCGACTTCGGCGGGGGTGCGGAAATCGGGTTTGAGGGTGATGGAGAGCGATGCCGGCAGAATTTCGGGACCGACCCCCTCCAGCAGATCCGCATCCCGGCCCAGCCGTTTTTTGAAGAGGGTCATGGCCTCTTCCCGGGAGGTGTAGCCGACGGCGGCGACCTCGGGCAAGGCCTCGACCCGACCGCGCAACGCCTTGAGCGCTCCCGCCTCGGGCAGGAGGTCGAGGTAGGCGACGATTTCCACCCGCTCGCCGATATGGGCGGTCAGCTGCTGCACGTTGATGACCACCAGGGCGAAAAAGGCGATGATGGTCAGGGCCACCGCCGCCGTGCCCACCGCCACCCCACAAAGCAACGGGCACTGGCGCATGTTGCGCAAGGCCCGCAGAAAAAAATAGATCACGCGTTCCACTCGTTATCCTTTATTCGCTCGTCTCAGGCCGGGCGATCCTCGATCAGTCGCCCATGCTCCAGGGCCAGCACCCGCCGGGGAAAGCGGCGGATCATCTCCCGGTCGTGGGTCGCCAAGAGCACCGTCGACCCCCGGGCATTGGCCCCCTTGAACAGTTCCATGATTTCCAGGGTCACATCGGGATCGAGATTGCCCGTCGGTTCGTCGGCGATCAGCACCAGGGGGTCGATCACCAGGGCCCGGGCCACCGCCACCCGCTGCTGCTCGCCGCCGGAAAGTTCCAGCGGCAGCCGGTTCAGTTTATGCTCCAGACCCACCAGTTTCAAGGTCTGGAAGACCTTCTTTCCCACTTCCATACGCTTACGCCCCTGCACCTCCAGGGGAAAAGCGACATTTTCGAAAACCGTGCGGGTATTGAGCAGCTTGAAATCCTGAAAGACGA
>CALJLX010000343.1 GCA_937982495.1 uncultured Desulfuromonas sp. | reverse complement strand
GGGTTGACCACGTGCAGGCCGATTTCAAAGCGCGGCACGCCCCCGTCGGAGGGGAGGAAGCGGAAGGACTTGAGCCCCACCGTCGGCGTTTCAAAGTCGGGGCTCATAGCCAGGCAGCCCCCCAGAAAAAGTATCGCCGCCGCCATCGGTAGCCATTTGCATAAACGCATGGTGTTCTCTCCTGATTGATGAAACTTTGTGCGCGGCCTCGACCCAAGGCCCATGTCCGCATCCCTGTTTCTCTTCTTGATCTCGTCCCGTCAAAAAAGTTCCCGCAAGACCAGTTCGATATGCACCTGCCGCCCCTGCCGCAGCAGGGTGAAGTCCAGCCTCGTTCCCGGCGCCTGGCGCAGCAGTTCGCGGAGCGGCAGCACCCCGCCATACTCGGCCGCTGGTCGGCCATCCACCGCTGCGATTACATCCCCAGCGAGAAAACCCGCCTCCGCCGCCGGCGTTCCCGCCGCTACGAAAGAGACCATCGGTCCGCCGTCCTCCCCCTGGCCGACGAGCAGCCCGCTGCGATCCTCGGGAAACGTCCCGTTGAACTCGGCGCCCGGTTCGATGATCACCTGCTGCTTGCCGTAATCGAGGGTGAGGACGAAATGGCGCAGCAGCGAATTGCCGAGGTTGCCGGCCAGCTCCCCCACCGCCGCCGTCCCCGGTCCGGCCTCGTCGGGGATGGTCAGGCGCGGCCGCTCGATGGCGAAACCGGCGATCTCCATCCGCTCGAAGGCGCTCAAGGTTTCGAAGCTGAAACCGGCCATCCCCTTGCTGACCGTCTGCACCCCCGGTCGTTTCAGCAGGCCGTGGCGGGCGGCGAAGGGATGGTGCAGCGAACTGCGATGGGCGCCGAGGTCGAGGCTGAAACGTGACTCGGGGAGATCGTCGACCCTGGCCGGCAGGGAGAAGGTGCGGTACTTGAGGGGGGCGTCGACGACTTTGCCGGGGCCCCGGTAGATGAAGCTTTCCGGACGATAGAAGGAGATCGTGCGTCGGGCGTAGTCGATGCGGGTGACGAAGCGGGAGAGGAAGTCGTAGCCGAGAATCCCGACCCGCACCGGTTCGTAGCTGCTTTCGGCCAGCCCCTTGTAGGCATGGATGGTCTGGGCGGGGAGGGCGAGTTCCCCCACCCGGCAGGGGGGCAGCCGCACGAAGGAGAGGGTGAAGAGCTCGCCGAAGCCGAAGCCGCCGATGCTCCCCTCGGGGTTGAGCCCGAGACTTTCGGCGTAGTCGGCGTCGATCACCGACATGGAGGCGCCGCTGTCGAGAACCCACCAGCGGGTGTCGCCATTAATGGTGACCGGCAGGTAGATGAGATTTTCGCTGAAGTGAAAGGGGATGTTTTCGGCCCGGTCGTCGGCGGGAAAGCCGATGGCGCCCGTTGTCGGAGCAGGCTTGGCGAAGCGCCGCCGGTCCACGGTTGGATTGATGCGCTGGGCGGTGATGGCGATTTCCCGCCGTTTGTTCCGGGGGTGGATATCCGAAACCTGACGGAAGGGGAGGCGCAGGCCGTCGACCTTCCGGTAGTCGTCGTAGCGGGTGTGAATCTCCACGTCCGGCTCCGTGTCGACGGCCTTCACCACCCGCAGGTCGTCGAGGGCGAAGAAGAAACGGCTGACGTCGCTGTTGATGCGGTTCTTCAGGCGCAGCACCCGGCAAGGCACGCCCTCCACCTCGGCGGCTCCTTCGTCGCTCAGGGTGAACCAGGGGGAGTCGGGGTTCAGATGCTCGAAGTTTTCCAGCAGTTCGGCGATGCGGCGGCGCTTGAGGGTTTCTTCGTCGCGCACCTCCTCGACCTGGCCGTTGGTGTCCTTGCGCCAGCGCCGGGTGCCGTCGTCTCCTTCGCTCTGGCGGATGATGCCGAAATCCTCGTCGAGGCGGTAGCGCAGGGGTTTCTCCGACCAGCTCTCAAACGTCCCCTCCAGCCCGTCGTAGCGCACCGTTCCCACGCTCCAGCCGGAGCGGATCTGTTTGAAGCGCTCCAGCCCGCCCATCGCCTCGTAGTGGGCGGCGAAGAAACGATAAGGATCAATCGCCTCTTCGGCGCAAACGGGCCAGGAGACGAACAGGGCCAGCAGCAGGGCAAGGATGAGGCGGCGCGATAGCGTCGGCATGATTTCCCCGGTGTAGGATGCGGTGACGACAGGAACCGCATCGGGGTGGTGTGGAGGGTAGGGGCGACCCATGGGTCGCCCCTACGGCGGGATTTCCCCCTATTTTTTCGGCATTCCCCCGTGCGGATCGCCTGCCGGGGGGAGGACGAATTCCACGGGAACGTCCAGTTCTTTCTCGCCGCGCTGAATCTTCAGGGTGGAGCGGTCCCCCGGCTTTTTGCGTTTCACTTCAAAAATCAGGTCGAAATTTTCCGCCACCGGCTCGTTGTCGATGGCGAGAATCCGGTCGCCTTTTTGCAACCCGGCGGTTTCCCCCACCGAGGCGGGCATGACCCCCTCGACGACCACGCCTTCTTCTCCCTCCCCGAGCATCACCCCGAGTTTGACCTCCTGCTTGCCGAGATCCTCGTATTCGGTGAAGAGGAGAAAATCGTAGGGGACCATGGGGAATTTGGGTTTTTTGACATCCATCAGCCGGTCTTTTTTATCCTCGGGAACGACGATTTCGGTGCTGCCGACGAGCACGTAGGAGGTCGGCAGGCGGCGGAAGACCCGGCGCGGGATGCCGAAACCGTAGCGCACGTGGTTCCCCCCGGCGACCACCATCAGCCGATGTTCGCCGTGATCCGGGTCGCTCAGGTAACGGACGACGCTTGCGGCCATGGTTTCGTCCCACAGGGTCTGGACGCGGTGGAAGCCGTCCGCCGAAATCGCCCCGTGCTTGCCGTGGTCGCCGAGAATCGCCTCGGTCATGGCTTTCTGGTAGGGATCGGCGAGATCCATCTCCGGCACCCGGCTGCGCTCTTCCTCAGTCAGTTCCGCCGTCGGCTTGGCCCGCACCGCCGCGACCAGGCTCTTCTCGGCGTTGAGGCCGAGCACGGGAATCCGTAGTTCCCGGGCGAGTTCGAGCAGTTCCCGGTAATAGTCGAAATCCATGCGCCAGGTTTCGTACCAGCGCGATTCCTTCAGAAACTCCTTCTCCGAAAGCTCCCCGGCGCTCCAGCGGTCGAGGATCGGCTGCTGGGAGGGGACGAACATCTCCATGCCGAGGGCGATCTTCCCCGGATGGCGCTCGGCCAGAGCACGCAGCAGCGCCACCTGCTGGCGGTGTGAAGCGGGGTTGTCGTGGGTTTCGCCGACATAGACGATACGGGCGTCGCCGGCGATGGCCTGCATGCGCGCCTCGTCGACGAGAACGCCGGTGGGCAGGTGGACGATCTGCCCCACTTGCGGTTTCTCGGTCAAGGGATAGGGCTGTTCGGGATTGGCGGTCATGGTTTTCGGCGCGCAGGCGCAAAGGGCAAGGGTGAGCAGGGCAAGAGAGAGGCTACGGATGGAAAACATGCGGGTCTCCTCGAAAGTGTGGCGGAATCGACTGGAAGGATTAGACCACAAAAGGAGGGTTCTGCCAACCTCCGCCGAAGCGGAGGGGCCGGCCGTGGTTCGCGGTCCCTTCTTGTCAGCCCGTCGTCCTCGGCTAAGATTGACGGTACACCCGAAGGGGAGGATTCATGAGTCACGCATTTTACGCACATCTCCACAGTGAACTTGAGGAGTTGCGGGGCGAAGGGCTGTACAAACAGGAGCGGCCCATGACCTCGCCCCAGGCGGCGCGGGTACGGATCGACAGCGGGGGCGAACTGCTCAACCTCTGCGCCAACAACTATCTGGGGCTGGCCGATCACCCCGAACTGCTCGCGGCGGCCAAACGCGGCCTTGATGAGCGCGGCTTCGGCATGGCCTCGGTGCGCTTCATCTGCGGCACCCAGGACGCCCACCTGGAGCTGGAGCGGCGCCTCGCCGCCTTTCTCGGCTGTGAGGCCGCCATCCTCTATTCCTCCTGCTTCGACGCCAACGGCGGCCTCTTCGAGACGCTGTTCGACGAGCGGGACGCGGTCATCAGCGACGCCCTCAACCACGCCAGCATCATCGACGGCATCCGCCTCTGCCGGGCGCGGCGGCTGCGCTACGCCCACAACGACCTGGCCGAACTCGAAGACGCCCTGCGCCAAAGCCACGACGCCCGCTTCCGCCTCATCGCCACCGACGGGGTCTTCTCCATGGACGGCGACATCGCCGACCTGCCGCGCCTGATCGAGCTGGCCGAGCAGTACGATGCCCTGCTGATGGTCGACGATTCCCACGGCGTCGGCGTCCTCGGCGCCAAGGGGCGCGGCAGTCACGAGCACCACGGCCTGCTCGGACGCATCGACATACTCACCGGCACCCTCGGCAAGGCGCTGGGCGGGGCGAGCGGCGGCTACACCGCCGGGCGGTGGGAGCTGGTCGACTGGCTGCGGCAGCGCTCCCGCCCCTATCTCTTCTCCAACGCCCTGGCCCCGGCGGTGGTCGCCGCTTCCCTGCGGGTGCTCGATCTGCTCGAAGTCGGCGACGAACTGCGGCAGCGCCTGCGCGAGAACAGCCGCTATTTTCGCGAGCGGATGCAGGTGGCCGGGTTCAGACTGGCCGGGG
>CALJLX010000342.1 GCA_937982495.1 uncultured Desulfuromonas sp. | reverse complement strand
ATCGACGCCCCGGCCCATCTCCTCGGCGAGGGGGCGACCGTCGACGCCATCCCCCTCGAATGGCTGATCGGCCCCTGTCGGGTCGTCGATCTGCGCGGCCGCAAAGGGGCGATTGCCGCCGGCGACCTGAAAGTCTTGCCCCTGGCCGGAGTCCGGCGCCTGCTGCTGCGCACCGACAACTCGGAGCTCTGGCAGCGGCCCGGCTTCTGTGAAGACTATGTCGGCCTCGCCCCCGACGCCGCCAACTACCTGACGGCGCTGGGCATCCGCCTGGTCGGCATCGACTATCTCTCCATCGAACCGCCGGGAGAGGCGAGCGCGGTCCATCGCATTCTTCTGGGCGCCGAGGTGGTAATCCTCGAAGGACTCAATCTGGCCGGGGCTCCCGCCGGGGATTACGAGCTGCTCTGCCTGCCCCTCAACCTGACCGGGATCGACGGCGCCCCCTGCCGGGCGGTGCTGCGCCCCCTCCCCCATTGAACCATGCCGCCTCCTATACAGCGCCGCGCGGGGTGATATACTGCGAAACATAACCGCGTTTTTCAGCGAAAGGAGGCGCGCAAATGACCAAGGACAGCGGAAAATTCGGAATCGGCGACAAACGGGGGCGTGAACGCCGTAGCGAGGATCCCTACCTCGCCGAAGCCGGGCTCAAAGACCCCTCCCTCTGCCAGACCTGCCGGGCGCTCTACCACAACAAGCGCTGGACCCTCGATCCGAATGCCTTCGCCCGGCTGGAGGCGAGCGGCGAAGGGCATTGGGTCACCTGCCCGGCCTGCCGGAAGATCGCCGAAGGCTACGCCGAGGGAGTGGTGGTGCTGCGCGGCGCTTACCTCTGGGAACACGAGGAGGAGATTTTCAATCTGCTGAAAAACGAGGAAGCCCGGGCCATGGACAAGAACCCGCTGGAGCGGGTGATCCGCATGGCCCGCGAGGAGGACAGCCTGGTCATCGAAACCACCGAGGAAAAACTCGCCGAACACCTCGGCCGCGCCCTGCACAAGGCCCACCAGGGGCAATTGCAGGTTTCGTGGAGCGACGACCATGACGTCTGCCGGGTACTCTGGGAGCGGATGAACTGAGGGATGAATGAATTTCGCCTGCTGGCGCACACCGCCGACATGGGGGTCGAGGCCACCGGGGACTCCCGCGCGGAGGTCTTCGTCGCCGCCGCCCGGGGATTGAAGAACATGATCTTCGGCGACGTCCCGGTGACGCCCCGACAGGGCGCGCCGGTGTCCCTCGCCGGCGGCGATGCCGGCGAACTTCTGGTCGCCTGGCTCGGGGAAATCCTCTACCTCTTCGAAGTGCGCGGCCTGGTTCCGGCGGAATTCGTCATCAGCGAAATCGGCGAGAACGCCCTGCGCGGCGAAGTGCGCGGCGAACCCTTCGACCCGAAGCGCCACCCGATCGAGCGGGAAGTGAAGGCGATCACCTATCACCAGCTTTCCGTCGAACGGGACGGACAGGGCTGGCGCGCCAGGGTCTACGTCGACCTGTAAAAGCAAAGCGGTCTCGCGCCCGCTCCTTTTCAGTCGCTAGAGCTCGCGGAGAACGCAGAGAAACCCTCAAGAATTTGTCTTTACTCCGCGTACTCTGC
>CALJLX010000341.1 GCA_937982495.1 uncultured Desulfuromonas sp. | reverse complement strand
TCAACTCCGGCGCCGGAGCATAATCGGGCACCGCCTGACAGAGATCGACCAACGGACTGTCGGCGGAAAACTCGCGCCCGGCGATCCAGCCCTTGACCTCGGAGATGGGGGGGAAATGGACCTTTTCAATATGGGGGGAGATGGCGAAACGCATGAAAAAGAGAGACCTTCCTTTTGACGGACCTAACATTGCTTGACTGAAAACAGAAAAATGTATGGCGGTTATGATTCTTTCTGCCCATCAAAACTAGCAGTAACCCACCCTCGGCGGCAAGGGTCAAAAATTCTCATACACAGGGGCCCCTCGGTCAAAAAGCCTAAGGGATAGCGTCATTCCACGATACTCGGGAATCACCATCACGGCCTGCCCATGTAAAAATCGCCTGAAGTTTTATTCTCCCCGAAAATTAATATTTCCCAACACCCAACCAATTCGATACGTTAGCAAAATATTGATGACTTTGTTCGTCCGTTTTAGTGAATTCCACCAGCAATCTCCCAAAACTGGTGCGGGATTTGCTAAACGTTCGGGAAAATTCCTGAAAAACTTTTTGTGGCGGAGGTCTCATGAAAAATGTTCGCATGAGCGTGAAACTGGTAGGTGGTTTTCTTCTGGTCGGATTGATTACCCTGATCGTCGGTCTAGTAGGCGTCACTGGCCTGACGGGTCTTACCACGAATATCCAGGATATTTCAGAAGAGATTTCTGCCGTGAAATATCTCTACACCATCAAGGAATCTGGTCAAGGTTCGACCATCGTCCATCGCTCCCTGCTAAATCCCGCCTTCACGCTAAAGGAGCGAGAAGCGCTCTACGCGGATAATAAACGCACCCGCGAAGCTATCCGCGCAGCTCGGGAAGCATATGAGCAATTGCCTAAAAATATAGGTGAACAGAATCTTTATAATGAACTCATGGCCGCTTGGGCTGGACGAACGCAAGCCGTGGACCATTTCACCGAATTGTCCCGCAAACTCGACGCCACCGGCATTGTCGACCCCGTGGGACTACGCGCCGCACTCGAGAAATTTCGCGGCGACCACTATCGCGCCGCGGTCATGACCCAAAACCTGATCCATGGAGGCACTTCTTTTGAGGGCGGGGATGATGCTACCCTTTGCGCCTTTGGCCGCTGGCTTGCCGACGCCGACATCCCCAACCCTCAACTGAACCAATTCCTGACGGAAATTCGCGTTATTCACCAAGGTTTTCACGGCGCCATCGCCAGCATCAAGAAAGCTGTGGCGCAGGGAGACAGGGAGCAGGCCCAAACAATTTATCGGGAAAACATGATGCCGGCGGTGGATAAAACCTTGGCCGGTTTCGACGCGATGCTTGACGTCGCCAACGAGGCCGGCGCCATCTACCAGGAAATGAATACGCAACTCATGGGTCCTGTTCGGGAGCGAACTGAAAAAACTTACGAAATTCTCGATCGACTGATCGCTTTGACCAACGAAGATGCCAAGGATTCCGCCACTGATGCGTCAAGCGAAAGCCGGCGAGCCACAGCCCTAAGCTCTCTGGGCATGATTGTTGGCGGCGTGCTTGCCGTGGCCTTCGGCCTTTTGCTTACGCGTGACATCACCGGACCTCTGGGTCGGACCCTGGAAATGATCGAGGATCTCGCGGCGGGGCGCCTGGGACGGCGCCTGGTCATGAATCGCCAGGACGAAATCGGGCAGATGGCTCGGGCCATGGATGATTTCGCCGACAACCTCGAAAAGGAGGTCCTCGAAGCCTTCCAGCGACTGGCCGACGGAGACTTCACCTTCCAGGCTCAGGGACTGATCCGCGAACCGCTGGCCCGCGCCAATCAGAGCCTCAATGCCCTGGTGACGGAGTTGCAACAGGTGGCCAACCAAATCGCCGGAGCCGGAGGCGAGGTGGCGGACGCCAGCCAGTCCCTCTCCCAGGGGGCGACGGAACAGGCCAGTTCGCTGGAGGAAATTTCCGCCTCCATGACGGAGATGGTGGAGCAGACCCGGCAGAGCGCGGAAAATGCCCGCCAGGCCGACCAACTGGCAAACAACGCGCAAAATGATGCCGAGACGGGCAACACCAGGATGCAAGCCATGACTCAAGCCATGGCGGAAATCGCCGGCGCCGGGCAGAATATCTCCAAGATCATCAAGACGATCGAAGAAATCGCCTTCCAAACCAACCTGCTCGCCTTGAACGCGGCGGTGGAAGCCGCCCGCGCCGGCCAGCACGGCAAGGGCTTCGCGGTAGTCGCCGAGGAAGTCCGTAATCTCGCCGCCCGCAGCGCTAAAGCCGCGCAAGAGACGGCGGAACTCATCGAAGGAACGGTGGAGAAAACTTCACGCGGCACTCAGATCGCCCAGGAAACCGCCGAGGCGCTGGAAAACATTGTTGGCGGAGTAAAAAAGGTTTCGGATCTGGTCGGGGAAATCGCCGCTGCGGTCAACGAGCAGGCCGAAGGCATCGGCCAGGTCAACATCGCCCTGTCCCAAATCGACCAGGTCACCCAGCAGAACACCGCCAACGCCGAAGAGAGCGCGGCGGCCGCCGAGGAACTCTCGGCCCAAGCCCAGCAGTTACGGGAAATGCTCGGACGCTTCCACTTGCAAGGTCAAGGTGTCAGCCAGCCTCCGCGTCCGGCGAAGGCTGACATGGGGAAGCATGAAAAGGTCAAGGCGCCCTGGGGTGAACCGCCGACTAAGCGAATGATTTCCCTGGATGATGCGGAATTCGCCCGATACTGAACCGGAGATCGACCTCGCAACGTCAAATACATGCATGCGCCGGACGCTTTCCGAAGGAACGTCCGGCGCTTTTCCTTCGCGGAGGGAAAACTGCTCCAAATTATTCGAAAATTACAGCCAGGCGTGTTCCTGACAGCACCGATGGAAACGCAGGCGCTCAATCCATACATACAAAAACCCGAAAAAACTCCCTCCATCTCCGACCCCCTCACGCCTGCCGGATAATCTCCACCAGCAGTTCGGCAACCCGCTCCATGTCCGCGACCTTAACCTGTTCGTCGATGGTGTGGACGCGGTCCATGCCGGTGCCGAGGATGACCGTTTCGATGCCGTGGCCGTTGAAGATGTTGGCGTCGGAACCGCCGCCGGCGGATTCGACGGCGATGGTCCGCCCGAGGGCGGCGCCGGCCTCGCGCACCAGTTGGACGATGTCTGCCTCATCGGAAACATGCATGAGCGGGTAGTCGCCGATCACCTCGACCTTCACCGCGCCGTGGACGACCTTGCCGTCGATGGCGACGGAGGCGT
>CALJLX010000340.1 GCA_937982495.1 uncultured Desulfuromonas sp. | reverse complement strand
CGGGAGGGGAGGGGATGTCCCTGACTCCCACCCGAAAACGCAGCACGCAACTGCTTGCCACCCCCCTGGAGACCATCCGGGGGGTCGGTCCCCGTGTTCTGGAAAAACTCGCCAAACTCGGACTCCACACCGTGGAGGACGCCCTCTACTGCCTGCCATTCCGCTACGAAGATCGCCGCCAACTCAAAAAAATAGCGCAACTGCTCCCGGGCACCGATCAGGTTTTCGCCGGTGAAATCACCTACGCCGCCGAAACCGTCACTCCCCGCAGCCGCAAGAAGATTTTCGAGGCGATGGTGAGCGACGGCAGCGGCCAAGTCGCCCTCAAATGGTTCCGCTATCGCGGCGACTGGATGAAAAAACAGTTCGCCGTTGGCCGCAAAGCGGTCTTTGTCGGCGAGATAAAGCGCTTCGGCCCCCTGCGCGAAGTACACCATCCCGACGTGGAATTTCTTCCCGAAGGGGCCGATGCCGAAACGATTTTGCACGCCGATCCCTTAAGCTTTGGCCGCATCCTGCCGGTCTATCCCCTCACCGAAGGCCTGCCGCAAAAGAGTCTGCGCAAGGTCATGAAAGAGGTGGTTGACCGCTACGCCCCCCTCGCGGTCTCCGCCATCCCCGATGACATCGTCCGCCGCGCGCAACTACTCCCCCTGGCCGAGGCCTTCCGCCAGGCCCATTGGCCCGAGGCCGACGTTTCCCTGGCCGCGTTGGAAGAGGGGAGAGATGCCGCCCGCCGCACCCTGGTTTTCGACGAATTTTTCTTTCTCGAACTCGGACTGGCCCTGAAACGCCGGGGCATCGTGCTGGAAGAAGGCATTCCCTTCCAGGTCGAGCACCGTTACACCCGGCCCCTGGCGAAAATGCTCCCTTTCCGGCTCACCGCCGCCCAGCGCCGGGTGCTCGGCGAAATCAAGGCCGACCTCATGGCCCCTCATCCCATGAACCGGCTGGTGCAGGGGGATGTCGGTTGCGGCAAGACCATCGTCGCGCTGATGGCAGCGCTCATCGCCATCGAAAACGATACCCAGGTAGCGGTGGTCGCGCCGACGGAAATCCTCGCCGAGCAGCACTATCTACAGTTTCACCGTTGGCTCGAAGCCTTGGGGCTACGCTGCGCGCTTTTGACCGGCTCGCAAAGCGGCAAGGAGAAACGGGAAATTCTCGACGCCGTCCGTACAGGCGCCATCCATCTTGTCGTCGGTACTCATGCGTTGCTGCAAGAAGGGGTGGAATTCCGGCAGCTTGGACTCGGGATTATCGACGAACAGCATCGTTTCGGCGTGCGCCAGCGGGGCGTGCTCAAGCGCAAAGGGATCTCCCCGCACATCCTGGTCATGACCGCCACACCCATTCCCCGCACCCTGTCGCTGACCCTTTACGGTGATCTCGCCCTGTCCGTCATCGACGAATTGCCACCGGGACGCACACCCGTCGCCACCAAGGTGCTGACGGAAAGTTCCCGAGAGCGGGCCTATAATTTCATTAAAAAGGAGTTAGGGCAGGGGAGGCAGGCCTACATTGTCTATCCGCTGGTGAAGGAATCGGAAAAATCTGATCTTCTCGCCGCCAGCGAAGGGGCCGCCCATCTGCAAGCTGAGGTTTTTTCGGATTTCAAAATTGGCTTGCTGCACGGGCAGATGAAGCCGGACGAAAAAGAAGCGGTAATGGATGACTACAAAAAGCGCCGGATCGATATTCTCGTTTCGACCACGGTGATCGAGGTCGGCATCGACGTGCCCAACGCCACGGTGATGCTGGTCGAACATGCCGAACGCTTCGGCCTGGCGCAACTTCATCAGCTGCGCGGGCGGGTCGGTCGCGGTGCCGACCAGAGTCATTGCCTGCTGATCCGCTCGCAACGGTGTAGCGAGGACGGTTTGAAGCGCTTGCAGGTGATGACCGAAACCAGCGACGGTTTCCGCATCGCCGAAGCCGACCTGGAAATCCGCGGCCCCGGTGAATTTCTCGGCACCCGGCAGTCGGGACTGCCGGACTTCCGCGTCGCCAATCTCCTTCGCGACGGCCGCGTCCTCGAAGAAGCCCGCCAGGAAGCCTTCCGCCTCGCCGCCGAGGCGGATTTCATGACCCATCCGCGATATGAGGAAGTGCGGCAGGTTCTGATGGAGCGCTGGGGAAGTCGGCTGGAGTTGGCGAGCATCGGGTGAGGGAAAAGTCGAGTGAAAGCTATTTACCAGGGATGTGGGGTTTTATGAAAAGGAACAGGCGACTTGTGCCCAGGCTTGATGAATCTGACAGCATGAACCTGAATCGAGTGGACCAACGCGAATGCCGTAACGAACAGGATGTCCTCCGAGATTCGTTACAGATGGATATTCGGTACGCCGATGAACAAAAAGATTTTTTCGATTCTATTGAGCGGGGCTGGTACGAACTGCGTTCCGGAGTGGGTACGGTCGTCCCGGAAGAAGATGATTTCTTCAATTCGGTCAAGAAAGAGCTTCGGAATGTCAATAAGACCGCCTAGCTTCTTCGGATATGTGAAAATAATAAATAAAAATAGTTAGTTGGAGGCGGTGAAATTCCG
>CALJLX010000339.1 GCA_937982495.1 uncultured Desulfuromonas sp. | reverse complement strand
GGTGATGGCGAAGGCGTCGACAAAAGCCTGTTGCAGGAAACCCGAGGGCGTGGTGATGCGCTCGACCCGGCGCATGAGCGAAGCGAGCAGGGGTTTGTAGCGGGCGAAAAAGTCGGCGGCGCCGCCTCCCCGCGCGCTGAGGATGACGGGGATGCCGGCGAGCTTGCAGAGAATCAGGGCGGGAAAGGTGATCCAGAAGAAAAAGTTGAAGAAGCCGGTGAGAAAATAGACGACATCGGCCTGACGTGCCGCCCCATGCAGATGGAGCAGAAAAAGGAGCGAATTGACCAGGGTGCGCAGCCCGGGGATTTTTTGGACAAAGGCCAGCGCCGCCGGAAAGTCGGTGTTGGTGCGCACGCACAGCACCCGATAGCCCGCCCCTTCGAGCAGGGCCGCCAATTTCACGGCCTGAATCGCCATGCCACCCATGGGTGGAGGAAAGGGAGAAACCAGGCAAATGGTTTTCGGTTCGTTCGTCACGAAAGTGCCCTCTTTATCAAGTCCGGCTTATGTGCAGCAGTTCGGCGAAAATGGACCGGGCCGTGGGATAACGTTTTTTGTTCAGATTCTGCCGACACAGGCAGGCCAGGCTGAGCAGCGTCGCCCCTTTCAGGCCGCGCCGATCCAGCCCCAGCAACCGGCCCAGTTCCGCCTCGGCCTCGGCCAACCCCCGCGCCGGTTCGGGCCGGCGGTACATCGCTTCGGGATCGGCCTTGAACAGAGCGGCGTAGGCCTCTTTCAGCGAAAGCCGCAGCAGGGCGAAATCGGCCAAGGGGAAACGCCGCTCCTGTAAATCCTCCCAGTCGATCAGCACCCGCCCCCGCTCGCCCCCGGCGATGAGTACATTGCGCACGCAGAAATCACCGTGCTGGATCAGGCGCGGCAGCTGCGCCCCCACGCACGCTCGCAACGCCGCGCCGAGGCGTTCCCGCTCCGCTACCTCGCACGGCACATCGGCCAGCGCGGCGAGCAGGTCGTCCACTTCGGCGGCGGTCACCGGTTCGACCACCGGCGGGGCGCCCTGGATGAAGCGGCGATAGACTTCGAGGCAGAAGGTCACATGCCCCTGAGCTTGGCGTTCAAAGACCCGATGCCGCCCGAACCAGGCGGAAGCCACGGCATTGAGCAACGTATGTTCGGGGATGTATTCCAGGGTCAGCGACGACTCTCCCCCCGGCACCAGGTCCGGAACCATCCGCCCCAAAAGTTGCGCGGCACGGCGATGATTCCCGGTCTCCGCCGCCAGGTCGGCGGCCTCCCCCGATTTGCGAACGGCGTAAGGGCGGGCTTCTCCCCGACGAAAGAAAAAAGCCACCAACCGGTCGGCGCTGAAGAGCACCAGCGACTCATCCCCGTCGCCACGAGGCGCAATGAACGCGCCCACCGGGCCGGGCCAGAGCAGGGCGCCGGGGAGCAGGCCCGCCACCCGTTTCAGCAGCATCCGCAGGGGCGAATCGGCGTAGCGAAAGGTGACGGTATGGGCATAGTCCAGCACCCCGCGCGACAGCGAAACGACAACCTCGGGGCGCTCCACCGCGCCGTGAACGCCGAGCAGTCGACAAGGCACCCGCCGCCGCAGCCGAACGATTCGCAGAAAACGGTCGAAGCGTGCCCACAAACCGGCGCGCGCTCCCCAAATCAGATGGCATTCCCCGCCTTCGCCTACAACCTGTCGCCAATCCGTTCCCTCCCCCCGCTACAGCCGCAGAACCCGCAAGCCGGGCGGCGGCCCGTCGGGATAGAGAGCGCGCAGATAGCCCAAGCCGGCGGCGGCCGGCGCGACATCCGTCATGCCGCGCGGCCGCGCCAGGCCCGCAGCCGGCGAAAGAGCGCGGGACCGAGCAGCGTCTTGAAAAAGAGCACCCAGCATTCGCCGTCGGCGGGACGGATTTTCAGCGCCGCGAGCAGTTCCCGCCGCGCCTCGCCCAGGCGCAGCTCCTCGACGTAGCCCTTGGCGAAGGACAGATGGGCCTTGAACAAGGCCTCCCGGCGCCGCTCCCGCAGTTCGGGGTCGTTGTCGCCCTGGGGCAGATGCTTGTCGATGACGTACATCCGCGCCTGAAACATCCGCTCGAAATTCTTCGACATGTTGTTGGGATGCACCCGGTACGAGGTCAGCGGCTCGTCGATGAATTCCACCGCGTAATCCCGGGCGATGCGAATCCATAAATCCCAGTTTTCACAGGCCCGCAAATGTTCGTCGAACAGACCCGCCCGCTCGATCGCCGCCCGCCGCGCCAGCACCGACGAGGCGACGATGTTGTTGCGCAGGATCAGTTCATTCACACAGCGCCCCCGGTGCGATGCGCTCACGCCGATAGTTCCGACCACCGCGCCTTGCACGTCGATCTGTCGCGCCGCCGTGTAACAGAGGCCCGTTTCGGGACTCGCCGCCATCAGGGCCAGTTGCTTTTCGAGTTTGTCCGGCGCCCAGAGATCGTCGCTGTCGAGAAAGGCGATAAACTCCCCCCGGCTATTGGCGATGCCGACATTCTTCGCCACCGTCTGCCCCCGGTTGGGCTGGCTGATGACCTGGATTTTATCGGGATGCTGTTTGGCGTATTGCTCCAGAATCGCCAGGGTATCATCCTGCGAGCCGTCATTGACCGCGACGATGACGAAATCGCGAAAGGATTGCGCCAGGGCGCTGTCGAGGGTCGGCGCGAGGGTGCCCTGGGCGTTGTAGCAGGGGATGATGATGGCGACGGCGGGGACGGTATCGGTCATTGGACTTCCAGGAGTTTTTGCAGAAAAGAATCCTTCGGAGCGCCGCCATGATGCCGCTGCGCGTAGATTTTCCCCCGCACGCGCCAGGAGCGGCAGGTGTGTTCAAAGAGCGCGACACGGTTGCCGGAAGCCAGCGCCTGCAAGCGGCCCCATTGGGCAAGGGCCAACTGTTTCCACAGATAAGGCGCGCAGCCGAAAAGCGTCCGCTCGGGTTTTTCGTCGGGCTTGATATCTGA
>CALJLX010000338.1 GCA_937982495.1 uncultured Desulfuromonas sp. | reverse complement strand
CTGGGGAAGGGCCAGGACTGGCTGCCGACGTAGCGCAGGTTTTTGATGCGGATGCCGGTTTCTTCCATCACTTCCCGTACTACCGCCTCCTCCAGGCATTCGCCCATGTCGAGAAAGCCCGCCACCAGCCCGTAGCGCCCCGCCACCCACTCGGCCTTGCGCACCAGCAGCACCTCGGCAGCGCGGCGCACCACAACGATGACGCAGGGATGAATGTGGGGGAAATGGAGGGCGCCGCACTCCCGGCACTTCTTCCCCCACTCCCCCGGCAAGCGCTCCTGCGCGCCGCCGCACTTGGAACAGCGGGAGCTGTTCTTCTCCCAATGCAGCATCTGCGCGGCCAGGGCGCCGAGAGAGAGAAGTTCGATGGAAAGCCGGGGCTCGGCCGTCTGCAGGCTCTCCGGCGCAAGATCTTCCGGGAGAAGGGCGGAGCGGGAAACGGCCAGCGCCCGGCAGGGGCGTCCCCGCCAACGTCCGAGATAAACGGCCCCTGAAGAATCGAGCCCGGTCGGCAAGGACGCGGGCAAATCCAGATCGTTCAGCAGCAGTTCGGAACCGCGCAGCAGCAGCCAGAAACCTTCACCGCCGGGATCGGCGTCGGGCGGTTCCCGGTGCAGCTGGGCGCTCAGGGCTTCGTTGTTGAAAGGGAGATGCAGCGGGGAGGGATAAAACTCGGGGAGGGGCGACATGATCTTCTTCTTTCCGATTCAGCGCACGGCCTGACGTCCCTGCCAGAGGAGCAGGGCCAACTGAGTCTTACCGTCGGGAATCTCTCCCCGGGCGACCATGGCCAGGGCCTCTTCCAGGGGGAGCGGCAGCACTTCGATGTATTCGTCCGGCTCCAGCGCCTGGGGGACGGGGCGCAGACCGGTGGCAACGAAAAGATGGATGCGCTCGTCGCAGAAACCGACCGCCGGGAGCATCTCGCCGAGCTTCTCGACTTGGCCGGCGCGATAACCGACCTCCTCCACCAGCTCCCGACGCACGCAGGCTTCGGGGGACTCGTCCGGCTCCAGGCGACCGGCGGGGATTTCCAGCAGCATCCCGTTCAAAGCGGGGCGGAACTGGCGGATCAGCACCACCCGGCCGTCGTCGAGGAGCGGCAGCACGGCGGCGCCGCCGGGATGATGCAGCACCTCGAACGCGGCGCGACGGCCGTCGGGAAGCTGGTGCTCCTCGATGGCCAAGGCGACGATGCGCCCGTCGAAAATTTTCCGTTCGGCGATTTTCATGGCGGGACCATAACAGGGAACGGCGGTGCCGACAAGGGAGGATCAAACCCCTCGCCCTCCGGAAGAGGGGCAAGGGTGAGGGCGTTCAGGGTTTCCCGGCGCCTCCGGGCATGACCAGCACCAGTTCGCCGGGGACAACGCGGAAACTCATGGGCAGTTCGCCGTGGTCATCGCCGTCGATCTGTACCGCCACCCCCTCCCCCCGCACCGTCAGTTCGCGGGCTTTGAAGAGACGCGCCCCGGCCGGTTCCAGGGGAAGGCGCAGGACCATGCGCAGCAGGGCGTGGAGCAGGGACCAGCGTCCCGGCTTCCGCAACAGGCAGACCTCAAAGACGTCGTCGGTCAACGATGCGCCGGGAGTCAGGGAAAAGCGTCCGCCGTAGAGGCGGCCGTTGCCGATGACGACGGTATGGCCGGAAAGAAGCGAGCCGTCGGCGCACTCCACTTCGATGGCCGGAAAAGGCGGCCCGAAAAAAACGCGCAGGGCGCTGACGACATAGGCGAGCTTGCCGAGACGGCGCTTGAGACGCAGGTCGACCCGGCGCACCACCTCGGCGTCGAAACCGGCGCCGGCCATGAGCAGAAAGCGCGTCTCCCCCGCCAGCCCGAGGCTGACCGGGGTCGCCGCGCCGTCCAGGGCGACCCGGCAGGCGCCGGGAATATCGAAGGGAATGCCCGCTTCCAGGGCGAAGACGTTGGTCGTCCCCAGGGGGATGAAGGCCAGGGGAAGGACCGAGGGCGCCAGGCCGTTGATGACCTCGTTGAGGGTGCCGTCGCCACCGGCGGCGACGAGCAGATCGACGGCGCCGTTCCTAGCCTCCCGGGCGAAACGGGCGGCATCCCCCCGAGCGCCGGTGAGCCGCAGCTCGACCCGGTCGCCCCTGGCGGCGAGACATTCCTGGGCCTGATGAATTTTGGCCAGGGCATCGCCCCCGGCCACGGGATTGGCGATCAGCAAGATGCGCCGGGGCGATTGGCTGATTTCGGACATGGGAAGGGTACCTTGCCTTGCTTATCGAGAAATTTTCATAACGGGAAAAACCACGGTCAGTTCGCCGCCGCGCCCACCGCAACCGGTTTGCTTTGCACCAGTTGCGGAACATCCCCGTCGGGAAGACCGAGACTGCGGGCACGCAGCGACAGGATACCGGTCTGCACGTAGGCCAGCAAGCGCTTTTCCATGGCCTTGGCCGACTCTTTCTCGTCACGGTAAAGATCCTGGCTGCCCACGGGAGGAAAACCCAGATCATAGCGGTAGAGCTCCGGCGTCTCCTTGGGCGCGACCAGCAGCAGTCGATCCCCTTCGATGAGGGCTACCAGTTCTTCACCGCCGGAAGGCTTGATCACGGCGAAACCTTCATCTTGGAGGGTCGGCGAAAAAAGATTGCGCCCCCAGCCCTGATGCGGCGCGTTCACGCCGAGGAGACCGAGGACACTCGGGCCGATGTCGACCTGACTGGCCACGGTGGCGCGCCGCCGGCCCGGTTCGTCAAGCAATCCCGGGGCATAAAAGAGCAGCGGTACGTGGAAGCGGCCCAGGGCCATGGGCGTGATCAGCGGCGGATAGCCGAAGCCGTGATCGCCGGTGACGACGAACAGAGTGTCCTTGAAATAGTCCTCCTGGGCCGCCAGGCGGAAGAACTCCCCCAGCGCCCAGTCGGCGTAGCGCATGCCGTTATAGCGCCCTTCGTAGCCGTCGTCGCTGCGAATCCG
>CALJLX010000337.1 GCA_937982495.1 uncultured Desulfuromonas sp. | reverse complement strand
TCTACCGGGTCTATCATTCGAGCCGCTTTGTTCGCGACCTGCTCATCATCCGCCTCAACCATCCCCTGTCCCATGATCAGGTCGCGACCCTGGAGAGCGAATTCAACGAAATTCTCAAGCCGGGCACCAGTTTGCGCATGTGCGGGCCGCTTCCGGAGGAGATCGATCAACCCAACCTGCTCGGTCTTCCCCGCCTGGCCATGCACTTCAACCACCGCAGTTACGGCCTGCTCAAGGCCTTTATCCGGCGCATCAATACCTTTATATGAGGATTCGGCAAGGATTGACGCCCGGCCGGCGGACGCTAGACTAAAAATGAAGACGGAACCCCTTCATCCCGGAGTGACCCGACAAGAACACCGGCGATGGAAACTGAACAAGGAGCTTGCCATGCGCGGACTGTTAATCCTGGGCCTTCTTAGCCTGGTGCCTCTTTTCACCGGTTGCAGCCATCATGTCTTGTCCAGCGAAGCGCTGGAGTCGGTCGATCCCTTGCTCGATTATGCCCGGGTCAAGACTGACCCCACCGCCTACCGGGGAAAAACCATGCTGCTCGGAGGCTTGCTGGTGGAAACCCGGGTGGTGCGTGAAGGTACCGAACTGGAAGTCCTCCTTTTCCGCCTCGACCGCTGGGGGCGCCCCTTGGAAATGGATGACCGGGGCGGCCGCTTTATCGCCCGCACGGGCAGCTTTCTCGATCCGGAAATCTTCAAGGGCGGTCTGCATGTGACCTTGACCGGAACCCTGGAAGGCGAGGAAATCCGCCCCCTGAAGGAAATCGACTACCGCTATCCGGTTTTCACCATCGGCGAGATCTATCTCTGGCGCGCGCCCCAAGCCTACGCCTATCCGACCTACTATTCCCCGGCCTACCCCTGGGGTGGCCCCTATTATGATCCCTTCTGGCGACCCTACGACCCTTTCTGGCCCTCCTACAACCCCTACTGGATCCACCGCCCCGCCTGGCGCTATCGCTAGCCGCTGCGGAGTTGATCCGATCCTTAAAAAAAGAACGCCCCTCCAGGCTTGATGACCTGGAGGGGCGTTCCCGTTTCAGCGATCGGGGCTATCGATGATTCAGGGATTGGACAGGGACAGAGCGTGCGGATCTCCATGGCATTCGGTGCAGCCCTGGAAGCCCTTCAGCAATTCCGGGTTGTGCGGTCCGTTTTCGTGACACTGCTGACAGGTGGGAATATTACCGTGCTCTTGCGCGTGACAGAAAACGCAGGTGAGTTCGCCATGGGCTTTTTTGCTGTCGGCCATCAGTTTGGCCGGTTCGCCGTGGCAGCCCGCGCACAGGGAATTGGCCACCTGATCATTGTAAGCGATGACCAGCGGCTTGTGCGGTTCGTGGCAGGTCACGCAACCGGCGTTGTCCTGATAGGGAGTATGCGGTTCGGGGTGGCAGGCATTGCAACCGGGCTGGTAGCCGTGCTGTTCGCTATGACAGTCGTTGCAGGCCATTTCTCCGTGCGCGCTGGGGTGGCTCTGGATCAGACCCGCCACCGGCGCGTGGCAGCGCGCGCATTCCGCCGCCAGTTTGTCGCCGCCGACCAGGCCGGCGATGGGGGCGTGCGCCTGCTGATGGCAGGAGAGGCACTCGGGATAGGCATCGTCATGAACCCCGGCGTGACAATCGTTACAGGCCGGCACCCGGTCCTCCCAGGCCACTCCGGGAGTGAAGGTATGGAACTTGTGGTGACATTCCCGGCATTCGAGCTGATGAAGCCCCCCTTTGTCGCGAATCGTCTTGAAAATTTCCACATGACATTTGCCGCATTCGGCGGTGTTCATCTCTTCCAGATCCTGCAGATACGCCGCCGCGCCGTCACCCGGGGTCAGGGGACGGGCCGGTTGCGCCTCGGCGGGCCGCACGGGCAGGGCCAGCGCCAAGGCCAGAAGGGCTAGGGACAGACAACGGTTCGGTATCTTCATAAAGGCATTCTCCTTCATTATCATACGGGTTGCCGGCAAGGGGCTCATTGCGCCTTCCAGTTGGCCAGATTGTGCGGATTGGTGTGACACTTCAGGCAATCCGGGAATTTGCTGTGCAGTCCCGCCTCATGGGGTTGACCGTGACAATCGTCGCACGTCATGGCCGAACCGTGCTCGCCCTGGTGGCAGACAACACAATCGAGTTCCCGGTGCTTGGCCGGGGAAGCGGCCAGCATCGCACTCACCTCGCCATGGCAGGCGGCGCAATGGATCGACGGCAGCCCTTCGGTGAAATTCATCTGGGTCGGCGTATGGGCCGGATGACAAACCAGACAGTCGGCGTTGGTCATTTCCGGGCTGTGCGGCGCGTGACATTCGACGCAGGCCTGTTTGCCGCCATGGGTGGGATGACAGAGGGCGCAGTCGACCTGCAGGTGCTTGCTCGGCCGCGCCTGCATTGCCTGGTCGATATCCCCGTGACAGCCGATACAGGCGGCGCGGGTCTCCTTGGCCTGGCTGAAATCGAGTTCCAGGGGCGCATGGGGATCATGGCAGGTAACGCAACCGCCGACCTGGTAATGACTGTTGCCCTTCGGATCGTGGCAAGCGGTACACTCGGGCATCACCCCTTCGGTCTGAGGCGGATGGGCCTTGTGACAGTCCACGCAGGTCACCGCCGTTTTGTGCGCCATGCCCTTGTCCTCGATGGTCTTCGCCACCTCCCCGTGGCAGGAGGAGCAATGCGCCGGATTGACTTCCCGGGCAAAGGCGATGTCCGTCGGCTTGTGCGGAGAATGACAACGCAGGCAGTCGGCATAGGTCATTTCCGGGGTATGACCGGCATGACAGCTCAGGCACTCCTTGAAATCGCCGTGATTCTCGTGACATTCCCGGCAATCGACCGCCGAGTGCGCCGAGGGGTTGAACTCCATGAAACGCCCCACCTCGGAATGGCAGGAGACGCAGACCGGCTTGACCTCCTTGCGGCTGCCGAGGTTGAGATCCATCG
>CALJLX010000336.1 GCA_937982495.1 uncultured Desulfuromonas sp. | reverse complement strand
CCTGGTTTTAAGCTCGCGTATGTGGTTGCCCTGTACGAGCACCTCTAGCCGGTCCGTCCCCTGCAGATCCCCAATCAACAGCCCCCAAATCTCCATAACCCGCAAGCCGGCTCGAAAAGCCAGAATAGCGGCGACCAAGGTCATCCTTTCGGAACGGGTCAGGGTCGGCTTTCCCCACCCGAGCATTTCCAGCAGCAGCCGATACTCTTGGGGAGTGACCACGTTGGCGCGAACGGCGTCTTCCCCTTGTATCGTCAGAGTGTCCTTCTCGATCTGAATCGACAGCTTGGGGGTGGAATGAAAGACATGTAAAAAGCCGAGAAACTGATTGAGACGCCCGAGGTCGTTTTTCACCTGGCCCAGATGTGCCTCGGGGAAACTGAGGTCCGGAACCCTTCGCCGTCTTATAGCGTCGGCCACGGCGATCATGGCCGCACTCAGATCGTCGTACTCTAGATCCGTGACATCCATTTCGCCCACCACTTCCAGCAGGCCTGGCGATATCTGTTCGAGATAATCATTGGCCGAATTGGGGGCGAGAGGCGTTTTTTTGTCGCGGAGTTCGAGCTTGCTCACCTCGTCTGAGAGCAGTTGGACCGCCCAATTCCCCAGCAGCGCCGTTATCGGCCAGAGGATATCCTCTCGCTCCGCCAGGTAGGTACGGAGCACCCCGGTCAGGTTGTCTTGTTGGCCTGGTGCGGGCTCGTAACTGCGAATGAGTGCACGAAGGTCGCGCAGGAGGGTGGCCTGTTCGGACGGTTCCAGGAGAGGACCATCGGCAGCCAGCCGTTTTGGCCGGGCCATTCGGGGGTGGGTTGGGATAAATTCCCCGGTCAGAAGTCGCATCCAGGCCGGATCCGGGAGGCTTGCCGTCTGGATTTTATTGGCAGCATAAGCCGCCAGATAGGAGGGTTTGGTCAACACTGCCCACGCATTTCCTGCGGCAAAAAGCTCGGTTAAGAGCGGGAGCGTTCGTCCTTGGGTTCGGTCGATGTGCGCCACATAGGCCCCATATGCCGTTGCGAGCTGACATCGGTCGCCCCCGCCGCGTGATGCAGGATCTCTCAACCAGCGATAAAGCAACAGCTGGGTCGTCGGGTCGGCGATCCAGCGGCGATAATAGGCCGGATTCCTCTGAAGAAACCATTTTTCTTCGGGAGACTGATAGTCCTTTGCCGCCGCCCACAGGTCGACCCAAAGCATGTCTCCCCACTGGAAAAGATCTTCGGTCAAACCAGCGATCAGGCCTTCTGCCCACAGAGGATGGTGGATGCCTCCGTACATAATGGCGCTTAAAAGGATCTGTCCGAGTTGCACCTCCCGCACAGCAGAGATCGGACCACTCAAGTCGGCCATGAACATCTGTTCGACAGCTCGGAACACCTTGATTTTTCGAATCAGGGAGGGGCGGGCGAAATTGTGGGTGTTGAGAGTGAAGACGGGGCGGGCGGGGATCTCGACGGCCCAGTTTCGATTCTCCTTCCCCCAAATCAGGCCATCGCTCAGAAAGTTGAGTCTTCTCATATGATGCCTGAGATGCAGCGGACGGGGCTGCAATCTGTGCATCAGCATCTGGAGGCTTTGGGGCGAGACAGTGATGCCGCGCTTGCCCTCGTAGAGTTCGGGGAGCAGCTTGTGCATTCGCAGCAAGACCACCTGCTCCTGTTTTTTGAATCTGTCCGCTCCGCTTTTGTTGCGGAAATATCCGGGAAGAATCTTCACCCATGCCTCGCCCGGCTCGTGCTGGGAAAAAAAGGTTCTGACTCCTTTTGCGGTGCGCGCCGAGTGTTTTTGCCGCAGATCTCGGTTTTCCAGTGAGGTTCGTTCGTGAAGGGAAAGGCGGATCTTTGCCGAAACCCTTTTTAGCCCCTCAAGGTGGGTCAACCCTAGCCGGTTCATCAGGGGAGGGAGATGCCTCGCGAGTTCCGATTTGAAATCCCAGGGATGCAATGCTGACGTTGGCGCCCACCCATCCTGCCCCAGTCGCCAGTGCCCGAGCAGGATTTCCACGATTTCGCTGGGGCAGCCATTCTCTTGTAATTCCGATTTTAAAAAATGCCGGGAGACATTCACCGGGAGATGAAAGCCGAATTTGGCCAAGTGGGTTTTCAGGTTGGCGGGTCGAACCGTCTCTCGCCTGCCCTCAGGGGTCAGGAAAAAGTAGATGCCATCCTTGCGGCTGGTTTCAATGATCGGGAGAGCGCTGCATTTTTTGATCGTTTCCAGGTGCAGGTAATAACTCTCCAGCTGTTTTATGCAGAGTTCGGGAAGCCAAACCAGTCGGCTGTGGTAAAAGTCGGCAGAAGACTTGTCGCGGATGACACAAAACCCGGTGATCGGATCGTACATGTCTTTGCTGACGAACGGGGAGGTCACCGCACGGTATCCGGTGCAATACGCCGTTACCAGGAAGGTATGGAGGACGTAGGCATTGTGGTATTCCACCAATTCCGCCAACGAATTAATCCGGGTGTTGTCTCTAAGGAAGGTTTTTACGGCGGCAACCAGGTTCTGTACGGTCGCAAGATTCGGGCGAAGGGGTGTTCCCACATGTCGCGACGACTCGGCAGGAAAGTTTTCGTTGAGTTGACTTTCACGTCCAGCTTCGCGGGCCGTATGGACCCAGGCGAGCCGGTAAAGTCGCTGGAGGGTGTCCGCTTCGAAGCTGGCGTAATGAACCGGCGTCTGCGCCAGAAAAATGTTGCTCCGCCCTTGGGCGAGGCTCGCGACGGCATGGTCGCTGCCAGGCAAGAGGGCGAGCTTCCTGGTCATGTAGTTTTGAACCCGTTTAAAGGAAAGCCTTTTATGGCCGAGTTTGCCAAGGGCTTGGCGGCAGGAGGCTAGAAGTTCACTTGCCGAAACAGGAAAGAGCGCCATCTCTTCCCCGTGTTGGAGGAGGAAGATCGGAAGAGCGTCGTGTAGGGAAAGAGTGTAGATCTCGGTGGT
>CALJLX010000335.1 GCA_937982495.1 uncultured Desulfuromonas sp. | reverse complement strand
GCGCTGATGCAGGGTTTCCGCCGAGGGGTGATCGCAGGCCGCCACCAGTTCCCGATAAATCTCCAGACGTTGGTGGGTGAGGCGCAACCCCGCGTTTTTGCAGACCTCTTCCAGAAGAGCGCGTTGTTCGGCGGTTATTTCCCGTGTCTCGGCCATAAGCCACTTCCAATTTTTTGCGAATAATTACTTGATAAGAATCTTAACTAAAAAGTAAATGATGTCAAGAGTCGGCCAAAGTTTTATTCAGGGCTCTTTTCGGAATTTTCCATGGCCGGAATCAGGTCCGTCAGGGCTCGGGGATGGTCGAGGAATCGGGTGAATTTGTCCGCGGGCAGGGGCCGGCTGAAGAAATAGCCCTGAATCTCCTCGCACCCCTGGTCGCGCAGCATGCGTACCTGTTCGGCGCTCTCCACCCCCTCGGCCACCACGCGCATGTGCATGTGATGGGAGATGTTGACGATGGTAGCAACGATGGCGGCATCCTCGGCGCGCTTGCTCATGTCGTCGACGAAGGTCTTGTCGATCTTGAGCACGTTCACGGGGAAGCGCTTGAGGTAGTTGAGGGAGGAATAGCCGGTGCCGAAATCGTCGATGCTGATGGTGATGCCCAGGGTCTGAAACTGATGCATGATGCGGATCGTTTCGTCCAGGTTGTGGGTGAGGGAGCTTTCCGTCAGTTCCAGTTCGACGAAACGCGGGGCGAGTCCGCTCTCGTCGATGAGGGTGACGACCCGCTCGACGAAATCGGGGCGTACAAACTGGCGCGCCGAAATGTTCACCGAAATCCGCAGTTGGCCGTAACCGGCCCGGTGCCAGTCCAGGGTCTGCCGGCAGGCGGTCGCCAGAACCCAGTCGCCGATTTCGACGATCAGTCCGGCATCCTCGGCGATGGGGATGAAGTCCGCCGGCGAGACCAGGCCGAGTTCGGGACTGTTCCACCGCACCAGGGCTTCCATGCCGGTGACGGCGCCGGTCAAGAGATCAAGGCGAGGTTGGTAGTGCAGCACCAGTTCGTTCTTCTCCAATGACCGGCGCAAGCCGGTTTCGATGGCGAGCCTGGCGTTGACCTTCTGATTCATCTCCTCGGCAAAGAATTGGAAGCTGTTCCGGCCATGGGCCTTGATGTGGTACATGGCGGTATCGGCTTTCTTGATCAAAACTTCCAGGCTGTCGCCGTCGTCGGGATAGAGGGCGATGCCGATGCTGGCGGTGAGGAAAATCTCCCGTTCTTCCAAAATAAAGGGAAGAGCGAGAATCGCGCGAATGTTTTCCGTCGCGATGACGACATCGTCCATGCGCCGGATGTCGGTGAGCAGAAGGACGAATTCGTCGCCGCCGAGACGGGCCAGGGTGTCGCAGGTGCGCACGAAGGAGCGCACCCGGGTGGCGACCTGGCGCAGCAGTTCGTCACCGCTGGTGTGGCCGAGGGTATCGTTGACGACCTTGAAGTTGTCCAGGTCGAACATCAAGAGGGCGACTTTCTTGCCGCCGCGCCGGGCCAGTTCGGCCGCCTGGCCAAGGCGGTCGGCCAGCAGCGAGCGGTTGGGCAGGCTGGTCAGGTTGTCGTGGGTGGCCTGATGCAGCAGTTCCTGCTCGAAGCGCCGGCGCTCGGTGATGTCGTGCAGCATCAGGCAGAGCGCCTCGCCGTCCTCATGGGGAATGTCCGTGGCCAGTGCCTCCACGGTCATGATCGTGCCGTCCCGGTGGCGCAGGGGGAGTTCGCGGATTTCCCGGTGGCAACGGGCCATTTCCTCATCGGCTTGCCGCGCGGGCAGATTCAGCAGGTCATGAATGTCCCCGCCGATCAAATCCTCCTTGCTGAAGCCGAGCAGCCCGGCGGCGGCGGGATTGGCCTCGATGACGGTTTTTTCTTCCGGGCGCAGCAGCAGAATCGCCTGATTGGTCCGCTCCAAGACCATGCGATGGCGGATCTCGGAGCGCTGGACCCGGATGTGGGAGAGGGCCAACCGGTTCCAGATACGGTGAATGACCAGGGCGCAAGCGAGTCCGACCAGGACGAACCAGGTCATGAAATAGAGGATGGCCTTGCGCCCTTCCTGAAGGATGCTGCGCGGTGCGTCGACCCGCAGGATCAGGGCCGGTTGCCCATAGATGTCCGCGAGCAGGGCGAAGCCCGAGAGGGTATGCTCGTCGATGGCCCGTTGCGTGCGTTGCGTCCCTGTTTCCATGGCGGCGCGGGTGGCGGCGAAGTCCTCGGGCAGATCGACGGCGTCATAAGGGCGGATGCTCAGGGGCAGGCGAATTGTTTCGGCAAGGGCGCGCACTTCCCCGTTGTCGAGCCGACGGCTCAGGATCATGGTGCCCCGAACGGGACCGGTGTACTGGCTGGTGAGGATCGGCTGGGAGACGACCAGGAAGGGCCCCTGGGGGAGCATGAGCAGGCCGGAAACGCTCTCCTCGGGCGATTTCAGTGCAACCAGTTCTTTCCCGGGGCGAAGGTGGCTCTCCAGGCCTTCGGGCAATGGGGCGTATTCCTCGCGGTCGCGGTCGACGCCCCGGGCGTAGACCTTCTCTCCCCGGACGTTGATGAAGGCCAGGGCATCGAGGCGCAGCTTGGGGTAGATCTCGATGGAGAGGTTGGTTGCGATGAATTCGGCGTTGCCGTCCTGGATGAAGCGGTAGGCATCGTCCCAACCGGCGTAATCGGCGCAGGTGGTGGCCAGCTTGGCCAGTTCTTCCTGGAGGATACGGGTTGCCCGGTCGAGGTTCTGGTCCATGTCCCGCGCCTCGACCTCGGTGAAGCTGTCGATCAGGATGAGGCGCGCGCCGAGGAAGAGAATGCCGAGGAAGAGGGCCAGCGAGGCGGCGATAATCAGCAGGGAACGCCCGGGGTTATGGGACGCCCGCGGCGGGGTGCTCATGGCGTTTCGTTCTCTCCGCTGGTCACCACCCGGTCGCGGCCGGTCCCCTTGGCCCGATACAGGGCTTCGTCAGTGCGGGCGATGAGCTGGTCGATGCTCTCGCCGGGGCGCAATTGAGCGACGCCGGCGCTGATGGTGATGCTCACGGTGGTGTTTTCGTCGCCCGGAACCCGTAATTCCCTGACACGCAGGCGCACCCGCTCGGCGACCTGCGCCGCCTGATCCAGGTTGGCCTTGACCGCTCCCACGAGAAATTCCTCGCCGCCGTAACGGCTGAGAATGTCGTATTCACGCAAGGTGTTGCGGAGAACCTCGCCGGTTTCCTGCAAAACCCGGTCGCCGACAAGATGCCCGTGGCTGTCGTTGATCTTTTTGAAATAGTCGATGTCGAGCAGTATGACCGTAAGCGGTTCGCCGAATCGGGTGCCGCGGCGAAATTCCCCGTTCAGGCGCCGGAGAGCTTCGCGACGGTTGAGCAGGCCGGTGAGAAAATCCCGGGTAGCCATCTCCAGGAGCTTGGCTTCGGCCTTTTTCAGATCCTTGATGAAGACTCGGGAGATAAACAGGATTACGGCGAGGATCAGGCCGACCAGGCCGATCGCCGAGACGATGAGGTAAAAGCGGTTTTCCCGCATGTGCGCCAGGGTTTCCGTGGCGTCGAGAGAAACGCTGATCCCCCCGCGCATTACCCCGGGGCGATAGCCCTGGGCGGCGTGGCAGGGCATGCAGCTTTCCTTGGTGGGAAGTGGCGCCATGTAGCGGAAGAAACTTCGCCCACTCTCCTCGACGTAACCGTAAGCTTCCGTTTCCCCCCGGGCGAAGTTTTGCAGGGACCGGCGCTCGAAGGCGTCGGGGGCGTTTTGCGGGTTCAGGGGCAAGAGGCTGGTGAT
>CALJLX010000334.1 GCA_937982495.1 uncultured Desulfuromonas sp. | reverse complement strand
GATGGTGATTCGTGACTGGAGTTCAGACGTGTGCTCTTCCGATCTGGTCGATGGCAAAGCCACGAGTGGACATTTTTTCAAGAAATCCGGCGCCGATTGCTTCCCGCCGGCACTCCCGACAGGACCGGACCCCGTTTTTCCATGCGTTCCACTGAGGGCAGAGACGGCGTGACCCATCCTTGATTGAACCAACTTTTGCCGATTCCGCCCTGCGCCTGTAACGACAAAAAGGAGATTATTTGATGGACAAACGGAACGGGAGTCGGACGCGGACCTCAATGCCCGGTCAGGCCACGGAAAGCCGGGATTCCATGCTGCGCCAGGTGATCGCCGGGCTGGAAGAACTTCCGAATGACGCTTCTTTTACGCAGATCAAAGCCGTCCTCGACCTCGCGGCGCTTCGAACCGTGCCGGACCCGATCCGGCGTCGCGCGCTGGAAGTGTTCGGTGGCGAGGAGAAAGCTGGAGAATGGCTGACGACGAGAATCACGGTCCTGGGCGGACAGACGCCGATCGACCTCCTGACGCGGGCGGAAGGAGAAGATGTGCTCAAGGTTCTTGGCCGCATCGAGCACGGGGTGTTTTCATGACGAAGGGAAAAACGTAGGCATGCGCTGCTGCTTCGCAGCCTGGTGGTCCACAACCGCCGGATTGAAGCATCCTTTAACGAAGTGGCGAACCTCTCGCTTTCCCCGCAACCCCATGCGCAACGGCGACTGGCGATCACAGTTACAACCATAAAGGCTGGTTTGCCGACGTGGCCGCCTGACAGACTCCACCCCCGGTTAGGTATTTCGGGAAATCGTCTCGGGAACGGCTATTTTAACAATGGAGGATTGGGAACTATGAGCCCGAAACCAGCTGCCCCGCAAGATTCGCCTCTTGCCGTAACGCCTCCCATCCAACCGCGAATGCCGTGGCGTGTGGCAGCCGTAGACGCTCTGCCGGATTTCCGGCTGCATGTCCAATTTGTGGATGGCACCGAAGGGAGGGTAGACCTGTCCGCCCTTGTTCATTCGCCTGACGCCGGGGTCTTTGCCGCCCTCGCCGATTCCGCGCTCTTCAATCAAGTGTTTGTCGAGCACGGTGCGGTGACTTGGCCCGGCGAAATCGATCTGGCACCGGATGCCATGTACGCCGAGATCAAGAAAGCTGGAACCTAGGTGTTGCAGCCGACCTCCCCACGGATAAATCCAGGGGCTTGAGAACCGCAAGCCCAGTTTGACCAGCCCAGCCACCGGCGTAAGAATCGCCGACGGGGCTACGTTGGGAGCGAATCCATAAGCACCTTCGAATATCCTCCCAGCTCCAAACTCTGCGGTGGCCGGCTAAAGGACGTTTTGGGGTTTAATCGTCGGTGCCGGTTACAACAAACCGCCTCGAAAGCTTGACGGTCTTTTCTGGTTCCTCCTTCTTCCCCTCCACATCCAACTGTTTTTCTTCCGCCTCCACTCTCCCTTTTCGCTCTTCCTCTAGGGCGCTTCTTTGTCGCGACGTGACGGGGAGAACCCGCGTGCAGCAGCTGGCTCGTCGTACCGCGACCGGGGATGCCCTGCTCGCGGAAATCCCGCCTATCCCGAAACCCCCATGACCGGAGAGATCCAAGTGCTGAGCAAGGTCGAGGAGGTCCTGCGCAAACTCCCCGTATATCGTCCGTCAACACAATAGGAGACCGGAGATGGATTTGACGACCGCCTGGGCAATCCGGGCCGCCATCGATGAAACCGCGCTGGATGGCCTGCGAAGGGATCTCTACCGCAGATCGACGGTGCGGCTGATAGCGACTCATTCCAGGTTGCGGTAGTCGAAGCGCACCTGGGCGCTGTAGGTGATCTGTTTCTGCTGGATGCGCAAGGCCGAAAGCAGGTCTGTCTCCGCAGCGCGGGATGGGGTTGGTGGAAGTAACAGCCGGGTGTAGGGGGATTGAAAGACCGGCCCCCTCAGGTTGAAAAGGGAAGCCCACTGAGTCCTGTTAGGACAATGTCTTATTTAGACACAGACGATACTATTTCCTGGTTTTTTGACTAGCACAAAAAATTTATAAAATTAGAAAAAAATATAAAAAAACTCTATTGACACTGGATTGACTTGAAATACGGTGGTTTTCATGACGTCATAAAAATGTTTATACCGGGGAAGTTT
>CALJLX010000333.1 GCA_937982495.1 uncultured Desulfuromonas sp. | reverse complement strand
CGTCGCCGTCGTTGTCCGCGCCGTCGTCGCAGATCGCTTCCGTCGTGTCGATACAGAGTGGGCTGGCATCACAGTCGCCGTCGGCGCAGTCCGCCTGCCCGTCGCCGTCGTTGTCGAGCCCGTCGCCGCAGATCTCGGCGACCAACTCCCGATCATACATCGGATCGACCCGGCCATTGAGGTCGCGGTCGGGATAGCCCAGATCGGCGAAGCTCAGATACTTGCTGCCGGCATTGGCCCCGGCGTATTCGTCGGCGGTGTAATGGCAGGCATAGCAGGCCGTGCCGTCATAAGCGGTATTGCTCTTGATCGAGTGGCTCAGGGTAATAAAGGAAACGACCTCGCCGAAGAAAGGCGAAAGCTGATCCATGTTCGGCGGTACCCACATACCGAAGAAGTTCCCCGACCACATCCCCTGCCCGGCCGTTTCCAGCGGCGTCCCGACCGGGGCATAGCCCAGGTCGAGGGCCATCTTGCCGAGGCCGACGTTGATCGCCTTGACGATGCCGGGATAGGTGGCGGCACTTTGCGGACCAGGAACCGGCGAACCGAGCACGGTGCCGGCTTCGCTGAGGAAAACCTTGCGGTCGAACTGGAGCATCATCGGGAAGTTGTTGAGCATCGCCGCCATGTCCGGGCGCGCCGCCCAGTAACCGGCGGCCGTGGGATATTGCGGGTCGATGAAGCCGAACTCGATGAACTTCGGCCAGTTCTGCTCGTAGAAATACTTCATTGAAGCCGGCCAGGTGCCGTTGACCATATCGAAGCTGCCGTCCCGGGGCGGACCCGGCAGCCAGGCGGCGTCGAAGAGCATGCCGCTGACGAAGGGCTTGAAGGCAAAGAGCCGGGCGTCGCCGCCGGCGCTGCGCCGGTCGCCGTAGCCGCCGTAGGGTTGGGCCAGCATCGAGGCGCCGCCGTTGAACCAGCGGATGGTCGGGCGGGTGCCGATGGGCAGATATTCGGTGTAGGCATCCCAGAATCCGGGGAAATCGAGGCCCTGGAGGGTCGGCGCGGTCGTCTCCCACTGGCCGCCGACCGGATCGAGGGTGAAGGGCGCCCAAGAGCGGCGATAGATGTTTTGCGCCTCGTCCATGGAATGAATGTGGCAGGTCTCGCAGGTAACGTTGGTCAGGTGCCGGTTGAGATCCGTAGCATTCTCCAGCGAGTGGGCGGCGCTCGAATGACAACCGGAGGCGACGCAACCGACCTCCACCTCGGGCAGATCGTTGGCGAACGCATCGGTGACGTAGTTGCCGCGAGCCATGCGGTGCTCGGAAACGACGTGACAGATGGTGCACTTGAGGCCTTTCGCCGCATGCACATCGGTGTCGGCGGCATAAGGGGTAGAGCGTTTGTGGCCGGAGAAATTGTTGGCGTGACAACGCAGGCAGGCTTCGTTGCTGATCGCACCACCCACCGACTGGGCAGTCTTCAGAGTGCGGTCCTGGGAGAAGATCTGGACCCCATCGGCGTTGGTGACCACCTGGCGCAAGTGCGGCTCGGGGTTGCTGCCGTACAGGTCGATGATGGCCGGATCGTCCCATTCCTTACCGTAAACTAGGGCGTGACAGCGCAGGCAGTCCATGTCGGCGATGGCCGCGCTGGCCGAGGGATAGTAATAGGGGGGTTGATAGGCGATATGGCAGCCGCCACATCCCTCGTCCTTGGTCTTCAGCGGGTCGAGCGGCGAGATCGCTTTGCCGGCGAAATTATTGGCCATCATGGTCGTCCCCGGCAGGCCGCAGGAGCGATCGGCCATGCCGTGGCTCCCGCCACCGGGAATGTCGATGCGCGGGTTGGGAGAGCGATTCTGGAAGTGGGCCGAGGCGAAAACCTGCTCGGCGATGGCGCTGCCGTGACAGTTCAAGCAGGTCTGGGGACCGTCGTAGCTGCTGATGCGACTGGCGTGAGGCAGGCTGTTGGTCGTCCCGGCGACCAGGGCGAAGTTGACCGTGCTGGTCACGCCGTTGGTCAGGGTACGGGACAGCGTCTGATCGATGTAGCCGACGGCCGAAGCGGTGATCTGGTAGGTGCCGCCGGGAAGGGTCAGGGTATAAAGCCCCTTGCTGTTGGTGACGGCGCTGAAGGTGCCGGGCGTGCCGACGGCGGTGACGCCAGCGCCGACGAGGATATTCGCGGTGGCGGCATCGGTGATCTTACCGGACAGAATGGCGCTGGTGGCGGGAGGCGCGGGTTTGGCCGCCCACAGGGGACCGGCCCAAAGAAACAGAAAAACAAAGAGGAAAAGAGCTGACCAGCGGGATAAAGAAACGACTTGTCGCGTATTCATTTTGGCTCCCTTTCCGGGAGGCTTTCCGGTCTGACCCGACCTGAACGAATGGCCACACCAGCATACCATCCCTCACATTTGGCTGTCATGAAGCGCAAGGGGGAGCCCGAAGGCTCCCCCTTGGGGTCTGAAAAGACCATCAGAGCCTGGCGACTCCCATCAGTACTTGGGGGTAAACCGCAGTACGAACTGGGTCGGGGTCGGCCACTTGGCGCTGTTCTTGTTGACGGTGATGTAGTAGTTCAGACCCAGGTTCGCAAGGTCTTCGATGGGAGCGGGAGCGTACAGCGAGTTAGACTGCCACATGGCGAGAACATCAGCGGGAACCGGCTTCTTGATTCCGTCGGACGGATAGGGGAGCCCATTGGCATCGAGACCAGCCTGGCTGCGGAAAGTGACCCAGGAGCCGTCACAGTAGCCCACGCCGGTGACCGGGTCGGTAACGACAAATTGACCATCGCAGTTGGCCATCAGCAGGTTGTCGGTGTAGGGATTGGCATCTTCATCGTAGTAATAGCCGGCCGGTACGGACGAAAGGTTGTTCCAGTCGCCGAAGAGGGCGGCGTAATTGGCCGTGATCGCGCCGGAATCGATGGTGTCCTCGGTGGCGTTGAGGAAATAGCCCATGCGGTTGACGGGGTCGAAGTAACCGGTCGTCGGGTGATTGACATCGGCGGGACCGGCAAGGCCCTGGGCAAACAGCCCCGACAGAACCTCGGCGGACTGAAGGGCCGACGTGGTGGTGGTGAAGTATTTACCCTTGTTGGAGGAGAAGCCGAGGCCGTCCAGGGACTTGGACGGGGTAAAAACGCCGTTCACCATGAAGCCCAACTGCGCCTTGAACCCTTTCCACTTTTTGATATCGCCGTCGGTAAGTTTCTGCATCGAGTTGTAGATGCTGGTGAGCGTGTCGGTCGCGACATTGAAGTAGACGTCGATCGGTTGGCCGTTGGTCCCTTTCACTTTCCAGCGCTTGCTCGACTTCAGCGGGTCGGTGCACATCTTGTCGGTGCCGTCGTACGGGTTGAAACCGGTGGTCATGATGCACTTGGCGCCGGTCACATCGTCCCTGTTGACCACCTTCATGCCGGGAGCCTTGACATCGGTCTCTTTCCAGGTAATCGCGCCGTTGGTAACACTCTTGGTCGTATTGGTGAAGATGGTGCTGGTATAGGTTTCGTACTCGGTGTAGGGGGGAGGCGTTACGGTGACATTGTTCATGTTCCAGCCGGTGATGGTGCCGGCCGGGGCGGATGTGGCGACGAACAACGAAATTCCCAGCAGAGCGGTGAGCTTTTTCGCGAAACTTCTCCTCATTTTCTCCTCCTTCTTCTTCCCTTGGGTTAGTGTCTTGTTCTCTTTCCGCTTCTTGTCATTTGCCGTTTTTTCTGAACCAGTACTAAAACTTTTCCAACCTCGCGCCTCTCTTTTCGGCCGACCTCCTTTCTTCATCGATCAATCAACATATCCGGTATCCGGCGACTGTTCCGGCGGCAGGGAGAACAGGCTCTCGGCGCCGGCTATCTCAATTCGTTCAAGCTGCCTCCACATAGAGCAAAGACAGTGCCCAATCCGAAAAAAATATTTAAGTAGCTGATTTGTTTCGATTTTTTTAAATAATTAAAGTCAACAAACAAACAGTTTGCGCAACCTGGGCTGCGCCGCCAGGGAGAAGAAATGCGAAAAAAACGGGCGGGAAATGCTTGGGAGGGGTACGCAACCGCAGCTGCTTATTGCAACCACGGTTGCGTAATGTTTACGGCAGGCGAAATCTGAGGAAAAAAACTGGGGGGGAATTATCCCCGTTTTTGCAGGGCGTCGCGAATTTCCCGGAGCAAAACCACATCTTCCGGTGGTGCCGGCGGCTCGGCGGGAGCGGCTTCTTCCTTCTTGCGCAAGGAATTGATCCCCTTGACCAGCATGAAGACGGCAAAAGCCACGATGATAAAGTCGACCACGGTCTGCAGGAACGCTCCGTAGTTGAGAGTCGCGGCGCCCGCCGCCTTGGCGTCGGCCAAAGTCGCGTAGGTTTCGCTGCCCAGGTTGAGGAAGAGACCGGTGAAATCGACCCCGCCGAGCAGCTTGCCGATGGGGGGCATGATGACGTCGTTAACGATCGAGGTGACGATCTTGCCGAACGCCGCGCCGACAATGATACCGACCGCCATGTCCACGGCATTGCCCTTGACTGCGAACTCCTTGAATTCCTTGACCAGTGACATACGGACCTCCAGTTTTGAAATAGAAATGAATTAATGACCCGGCGCAAACAATAGCCCGATTTTCCCAAAAATCAACCCTTGCCGGGCATCAAAAATAAAATAATTTCAGACAGATATAATCCGAATATCCTACCCGGGACGGCTTTCGGCGGAAAGCCCCAAGCCCTCGGGAAGCAGTTCGGGGGGAAAGTTCTGATAGCAGACCGGGCGCAAAAAGCGCTGGATAGCCGCCGTGCCGACGGAGGTGAAGCGGCTGTCGGTGGTGGCCGGATAGGGACCGCCATGGACCATGGCCGGGCTGACCTCCACCCCGGTGGGGAAGCCGTTGCAGACAAGGCGTCCGGCCTTGCCTTCGAGAATTCCCGGCAATTCGGGAAAAGCGGCGAAATCACCGGCGGTGCCGTGCAACGTCGCGGTCAATTGCCCGCGCAGCCGACGGGCCGCGGTCAACAACTCCTCCCGGTCGGCGCACTCGACCAGCACCGCCGCCGGTCCGAAAATCTCCTCGGACAGTTCCCGCGCCCGATGAAAAGCGGCGGCATCCGTGCGCAGGAGAACCGGGGCGGCCAGACAAGCGCCAGGGCCGGCTTCCCCCACCTCCCCTAACGAGCGAACGCCCGCGATGCGGGACCGGTGACTAACATTGGAAACAAAGGTCTCGCGAATCCCCCGATGCAGCATGACTCCGGCGGGCTTTTCCCCGAGGAGAGAGGCAACCCGGGAGACAAAAGCCTCCAGATCCGACCCGGCGACAGCGAAGAGCAGCCCCGGATTGGTACAGAACTGCCCGACCCCGAGGGTCAGCGCTTCGACGAAGCCGGCGGCGATCTCCCCTCCCCGCTCCCGCAGGGCTTCGGGGAGCAGAAAGAGCGGGTTGCTGCTGCCCATTTCGGCGAAGACCGGAATCGGCTCGTTCCGCGCCGCCGCCAGATTGAAAAGCGCCCGGCCCCCTTTGAACGAACCGGTAAAAGCCAGCGCCCGCACCAGCGGGTGCACCACCAGGGAAGCGCCCAACTGATGGGAACTCCCCTGGAGCAGGGCAAAAACCCCAGGCGGCAGATCGCAACGACGCAAGGCCGCGACGATGGCCCGACCGGCCAACTCCGAGGTGCCGGGATGCGCCGGATGCCCCTTGGCCAGCACCGGCCAGCCCGCCGCCAGCGCCGAGGCGGTGTCGCCGCCGGCGACGGAAAAGGCCAGGGGGAAATTGCCGGCGCCGAAGACCGCCACCGGTCCCAGGGGGAGATAGCGCAGGCGCAGATCGGGTTTGGGCAGCGGCGTCCGGGCCGGGTCGCCCGGGATGATGCGAATGCCGCGATAGTCCCCGTCCCTGACGACTTGCGCGAAGAGTCGCAGCTGATTCACCGTCCGCAGCCGTTCCCCTTCGAGGCGAGGCCGGGGCAGGCCGGTTTCCGCCCCGGCCCGGTCGAGCAGTTCATCCCCCAGGGCCAGCAGCTCCTCGCCGACGGTCTCCAGCAAAACCGCCCGCCGCTCCGCCGGGGCGTTCCGGAAGGCTTCGAAATCGCGCTCGGCAGCTTTCGCCGCATGATCGACATCCCGGGCCATGCCTTCGTGGATAAGCGGCTCCAACTCCCGCCCGTCGGCGGGATTCACGGCCTGGAAGGTTTCATCGGAGGAAACGAGTTCCTCGCCGTCGATCAGCTGCCGTCCCGTGATCCTCATGGTCATTCGCCCTTTCGTCAAAGATCAGGAAAGCTTGGGCAATTCCGCGTCAAAAACCGACCACACCCGCTCTTGCAGCGCCGCGAAAAATTCCCGGGTGATGAACTTGGGCAGCTTGACGTTGGGGTTGGGCTGATCGAAAACCATGGACGGCAGCACATATTCCGATTTTTCATACCCTTGCCGCCGCTCCAGGGCCAGCCCCAGGAGAAAGGCGCGGCGCACGGCGGCGTTGAGCTCTTCGGAGGTCACGTCGAGGCCGGTCGCCTCCTTGACGGCGCGGACAATGAGGGGATGGTCGATGGGCACCCCGACGAACTTGCACAGACCGATCATGTCGTAGCCGACGATGAGCAGGCCGGTCTTGGTGATGGCGTCGACCCAGTAGTCGAGATCGGTCTTGCCTTGACGCACCAGCAGCAGGTAGGTACCCATGGACATGTGCCCGCCGGCGATGGCCCAGGGATAACCGGGATTGGTTTCCGGCAGGTAGGCGGGAAGTTCCAGCCCCTTGACCTGGATGGCGTAGCCGGACTCGCCCAGTCGCCGGGACAGCCGTTTGGAGCCGCCGCCGATCTCCGGCGCCTGGCCGGTTCCGGCCAGGCGGATCAGTTCCTTGATTTTATCCAGCTCGCCGAAGGTGGCGCCGTTGAGGATCGGCTTCTCCGGATGGCGCTGGTTGTAGTCGAGCACGTAGGCGATGGTGGTGCCGAGAGAGATGGCATCCATGCCGAGATTGTCGGCCATCTGGATCAGCTCCCCGGCCTTCGCCCCATGGTGCAGGCCGAGGTTGGTGCCGAGCAGGTTGAGGGGCTCGAAATCGAACTTGGCGAGGAACTCCCCCTTGCCGCCATTCGGCTCACGCCGGTAGATGTTGTTGTGGCAGCGGATGCCGCAGCGGAAACAGCCGGCCGAAGCGACCTCCAGATCCTTGACCACGTTTTCGCGAAAGACCTGTTCGACTCCGTCGTTCCCCTTGGGCTGAAAGTTGTTCTCGGGCACGGCGTAAAAGGCCTGCAACACCTCGTAGGAGGCCCAGGTGCCACCGTTGCCTCCCTGGGCGATGGGTTGGAAGCGGGTCGAGCCGCCGCCGTGGACGATCTCCTTGTTGATGGCGGCGATCTCCGCCGTCGGCTTGTCGAGCTTGTCGCGGCTTTGCGCCACCAGGGCGATGAGGTTCTTGTAGCCCATCAGGCTGCCCATGCCCCCGCGCCCGGCGAAGCGACACTTGTCGTCGCCGCTTTTGAGCTGGTTCTCGGTGCTCAGGGCCACCGCCCCCATGTAGTTGGCGCGATAATTCTCCCCGGCCGGACCGATGGCGGCGAAGTGGGCGTCGGGGTACTCCCGGCGCAGGGCCATGATCTTCTCGTGGGTGGTCAGCCCGAGCAGGTGCCCGGCCGGTTTCAGTTCCAGCCTCGGCCCCTGGTCGCTTTCGGAAATCACCGCGTAGACCGGGGTCGGCGAGCAGTGCTCGAAAATGATCTCATCCAACCCGGTCCACTTCAGCTTGTAGCCGAATTTGCCGCTGGAGGCCGACCACATGGCGGCCGGCAGTCCCCGGTCCGAATGCTTGAGGGGGCTGTAGCCGGAAAAATAGGTGCGCATTCCGGTCATGATCGCCGAACCGGTCAAGAGGCCGGTGTTGACGATCAGGGGATTTTCCAGGCAATAGGCCTCGCGGATTTGCCGCTCGGCCAGCAGTTGAAAGGAGCGCCCGAAACCGCCCAGCACATCTTCCAGGTTGGCGCAGGGAACATCCTCGAAAACCATTTTGCCGTCGGCCAGATCGACGGTGCAGCGATGGTAGGAAATCCGCGAAGGATTGGAGACCGGATCGTTCGTTTCAATGCGCATGGGCACACCTCGCAACGGAGAAAAGGGCTGAAAATCGATAGAGCGGGCTAGCCGCCGGCCACCAGGGGAAAGAGGGCGAGCAGATCGCCGTCGCGCAGCACCCGGTCGAGGGTGGCGCGCTCGTCGTTGACGATGACGATGTCCGGCTGGTTCAGCGGGATATCGAGATCGAGCACCACCTGCGCCGCCGTAGTCCCTTCAGGGTAGGGGCGAAGTTCCTCGCGAAAGCGCCCCACCCGGAAGGAACCGTGAAGTCTGACGACAATATGCATGAAGAATCCTCCGACAACGACATCCGAATCCAATGAATGTCTTTAAATCCAAAATGTAAGTTTGCACAATTCAAAGGGCGAATTCAAGTCTTCCCTGCCCGGAAAAGCTTGAACCTTTGGAGCGTTTCTGCAATATTTTCGAAACAATTCACTTATCAAGGAAGGAACTTTTTCTTTTGGACTGGAAACGCTTTTTCGACGGACTGGGGATGAACGGCACCCGCTGGCAGTGGCGGATCATGCGTTGGGAGCGGGACTTCAAGAGCCTGCTCAAGGGGCAACCGACCAGCGGCGGCGCGGCCTTTTCCCTGAGCAAACTGATTCTCGTCGGCAATCTCATCCTCTTCTCGCTGATGATCGTTCAGGGTACCGCCCTCGGCCTCGGTGGCCGGGTGCTGCTGGCGCCGCCGACCCAACTGCTGATCCACTGGGGCGGCCAGTTCTGGCCGCTGGTCCTGCAGCAGGGGGAGTGGTGGCGCTGCCTGACCTACGCCTTCACCCACGGCGGCATCCTGCACATCGGCTTCAACATGATGGTGCTGCATCAGGTCGGGCCGCTCATCGAATCGGAACTGGGCAAAGCGCGCTTCCTGGTCCTCTACACCCTGACCGCGCTGACCGCCACGATCCTCGGCTACTTCTGGCATCCCATGACGCCGGTGGTAGGCGCTTCCGGCTCGCTCTTCGGCCTCATCGGCTTTGCCGTCGCCTACTATCACCGCCTCGGCCAGCCGGGCCGCTACATCCGCGATTTCATGTTCCGCTGGGCGGTCTACGCCTTTCTTTTCGGCCTGCTGGTCGGCGCCGACAACGCCGGACATCTCGGCGGCGCCCTCGGCGGCGCCGCCCTCGGCCTGGTCATGCCCCTGCGCTACCTGCCCAACAGCCCGGCGGCGAAGTTTTTCAACCTGCTCGCCCTGGCCTGCCTGGCGGCCATCGGCTATAGTCTGCTCATGCTGGCGCTCTCCATCGCCGGCGCCGCGAATTAGGAACGATCATGGCCAAGGAGAAATTTCCCGTCACTCCGGCGATCCGCCTGCTGCGGGAGAAAAAGACGGCCTTCACCGAACATCTCTACGCCTACGAGGAGAAGGGCGGCACCGCCGTCTCCTCGCGGGAACTGGGCGTCGATGAACACGCCGTTATCAAAACCCTGGTGATGGAGGATGAGGCGGCCCGGCCGCTCATCGTGCTGATGCACGGCGACCGCCAGGTCTCGACCAAGGAACTGGCCCGCCAGATCGGCTGCAAGACCGTCTCCCCCTGCGCGCCGGCGACGGCGGACAAGCATTCGGGCTATCAGGTCGGCGGCACCTCCCCCTTCGCCACGCGCAAGGCGATGCCGGTCTATCTGGAGGAAACCATCGCCGAGCTGCCGCGCATCTACATCAACGGCGGCAAGCGCGGCTTTCTCATCGGGCTTGAGCCCGGCGAACTGATCCGGGTGCTGCAGCCAACGTTGGTGCGGGTGGGGATTTAGGCTGAAGGCTGAAGACTGAAGGCAAAACCCTTATCGAGGAGGGCGGGATGAATTCGGAACTCTTTCAACGGGCGGCCGAGGCGGTGCGAACTGCCGAGGCGCTGGTCATTACCGCCGGGGCGGGGATGGGGGTCGATTCGGGGCTGCCCGACTTTCGCGGCGATCAGGGCTTCTGGAAGGCCTATCCCATGTACGAAAGGCTCGGCCTGAGCTTCGTCGACGCCGCCAACCCCGCCCATTTCCACCGCGATCCGGCTTTCGGCTGGGGCTTCTACGGCCATCGCGCCAATCTCTACCGGAGTACCGTCCCCCATGCCGGTTTTCACCTGCTGCGGCAATGGGCCGAGCGTTTCGAGCTCGACACCTTCGTCGTCACCTCCAACGTCGACGGCCAGTTCCAGAAGGCCGGTTTCGCCGAGGAGCAGATGCTCGAAGTCCACGGCTCCATCCACCACCTGCAATGCCTCACTCCCTGCTCCTCGGCGATCTGGAACAATCGGGAAGAAATTCCCATCGATTTCGAAACCATGCGCGCCGGGCACATTCCCCTCTGCCCCCGCTGCGGCGGCGTCGCCCGCCCCAACATTCTCATGTTCAGCGACTTCTCCTGGATCGGCGGGCGCAGCCACGGCCAGCAGATGCGCTTCGACATCTTCCTCGAACAGCACCGCAAGCAGCGCCTGGCGATCATCGAAATGGGCGCCGGCGGCGCCATCCCCACCATCCGTTACACCAGCGAGCGCCTCGGCGAACGCGGGAATGCGACGGTGGTTCGCATCAATCCCCGCGAACCCCATATCCGCTCGCCGCACATCTCCATCGCCACCGGCGCCTTGGAAGGACTCACCAGATCGGAAGAGCGTCGTGTAGGGAAAGAGTGTAGATCTCGGTGGGCGCC
>CALJLX010000332.1 GCA_937982495.1 uncultured Desulfuromonas sp. | reverse complement strand
CGTCGCAGCGACGAGGATGAGGGCAACGCCGCAGATGGGCGTTTTTCATCAGCCGTTAACCCTTAATGGTTGCGGCCTCCGCCGCGCATTTGCCGCATCGGCATGGGGCGCTGGTGCATGGGCCGCTGCCCGCCCGACCAGGCCGGGCGGCCGGTATCGCGCTGGCGCAAGGCGATTTCCCGGCTGTCCCCGGCGCGGGCGATGTTCTGCACCATGAGATAGGCGACGCCGTCCTTCCCCAGGGCCTTGGAGCCCCGCGCCGAAACGACATCGCCGGGACGCAGTTCCAATCCCTGCTCCCGCCAGTAATCGCCGGGACCGAGGACCAGCGAGACCCGCTCCCCGCCGCTCTCCACCACCGCCAGGGCCGGTTCCCGTCCCTGCCCCGGGGAGATTTCGACCACCGTGCCGCTGAGGGAAATCACCGTATTTTCGTCATAGCCCTGGTGCAGATCGAGGCCGCTCTTCTCCCAGGCGCTGTCGGAGCCGAACCACCATCCGGCGCGGGCCGGGGACGGCGCGGACCAACAGAGGCCAAGGGCAAGCAGAATGAGAAAAAAACGGCCGGTCATGGCGATACCTTTCCTGCGTGAAACCTGATCCCACGGGAGGCCGGAGAGCAAGCTCCGGCCTCCCGGAATCAAGAATTATTCCACCGTCCGCTTCGAGCTGCCGAAGCCGGTGCCGTCCTGGGGACGGGGGGCGAGTTCCGAGCCGTCGGCGAGCCCGAGCTTGCGCTGGCTGCCCTGGGCGCTGCCCGCCGGGGTGGTCAGACCGTCGCCGGTGTTGACATGCAACTGCTGCCGGGACTGGGTCTGAAGTTTGCTCTGGGTGTGGACCTTGGTCGCGGTGCGGGTCTGCAAGCCCTTGCCGCCGGCACCGCCGGCCCCGGCGCCCTTGCCGGCGAAAGCGTAACCGCCCAGGGCCAGGGTACAGGCCGCGGCCAGAACAACAACTTTGACGAACTGCTTTTTCATGATGAATCCTCCGTGTTGGTGTGTTGTGGGTTAATGCGCGCAAGCCTCAATAATCCACAGACCGTGCCAACCGGGAAAAGATTCACAACCACATGGAATCACTTCACTTAAATTGTGAAACGAAGCCCTGGTGCAAACCACAAGGTGCAAAAATTGCATCTACCGACACCATTTTTGCACCCATCATTCTTCATCCCCGATCAAGCCATAGCGCTTCAGCCGGTATTGCAGGGTGCGCTTGGAAATACCGAGCTTCTCCGACGTCAGCCGCCGATTGCCGCCGCAGGCCGCCAGGGCGTCGAGAATCGCCTGGCGCTCCACCTCTTCCAAGCGGGGAGCCTCGTTCGGCACGCCCGCTTGCGCCCGCGCCGAAAAATCCGGCAGTTGCTCCCGGCGAACCCGGCCCCGGCCGAGAATCACCGCCCGCTCCATGACATTCTGCAACTCCCGGATATTCCCCGGCCAGTCATAACGGCGCAGGTATTCGAGCGCCTCGGGGTCGATGCCGGAAACGTCCTTGCCGGTAAGACGGGCAAAACGGCGGATGAAATAGTCGACCAGCTCGGGCAGGATGTCGAGACGGCTCCGCAACGGGGGGAGCTCGATGGGGAAGACGTTGAGGCGATAGAAGAGGTCCTCGCGAAAACGCTTTTCCCGCGCCTCCTCGCCGAGATCGCGGTTGGTCGCCGCCACTACCCGCGCGTCGGAGAGGATCTCGCGGCTGCCGCCCACCCGTTCGAAGCATCGCTCCTGCAACACCCGCAGCAGCTTGGCCTGCAAAGTCAGGGGCAGTTCGCCGATTTCGTCGAGAAAGAGGGTGCCCCCCTGGGCCAGCTCGAACTTGCCGCGCCGGGTCTGGACGGCGCCGCTGAAAGCGCCGCGCTCGTGGCCGAAGAGCTCGCTTTCGAGAAGGTTTTCCGGGATCGCCGCGCAGTTGACGGCGACGAAGGGCCCCTGCCGGCGCGGGCTGTAGAGATGGATCGAGCGCGCCACCAGCTCCTTGCCGGTGCCGCTCTCCCCCTGCAAGAGGACGGTGGTCGCGGTCGCCGCCACCTCCCGTATCAGGCGATGGACCTCGGCCATGACTTTCCCGGCGAAGATCAGCTCGACCGGCGGCAGACCGGCGGCCTCGGTCTCCTTGAGGGCGAGATAGTCCCGCTCGCGGCTGCCGGCGTGCAGGTGCTTGCCAACCAGGGTCCGCAGGGTTTCGGGATCCTTGAGGGGCTTGGTGAGAAAATCGGCCACCCCCTCCTTGATCGCCGCCACCGCCTCTTCGATGGTGCCGAAGGCGGTGAGGAGGATAAAGGGAGCGGCACTCCCCTCCCCGCGCGCGGCGCGGAAAAAGTCGAGCCCGCTCATCCCCGGCAGCTTGAGATCGGAGAGGATCAGATCGTACTGACCCCGGGCCAAAAGAACGAGCCCTTCCTCCGCCGTCTCCACCGCCTCCGGCGCATGCCCGGCGCCGCGCAGAACGGTCTGGAGAAACCCCCGAAAGGTCCGGTCATCTTCAACGATCAGAATCCGCGCGCTCATTGTCCGCTCCTCTTCGCCGTCGGCAAGGTGACCGTGAAGACGCTCCCCTGCCCGGGAACACTTTCGACGGTCAGGGTTCCGTGCATTTCATCCAGATATTTCTTGCAGATGGCCAGGCCGAGACCGGTCCCCCGCGCCCGCCGGGTGAAAAAGGGCTCGAAGATGCGCGGCAGATCCTCGGCGGCGATTCCCTGGCCGGTGTCGCTCACTTGCAGCGCCACTTTCCCCCCGCGCTCCCACGCCGTCAGCCGCACCTCGCCGCCCGCCGCCGTCGCCTGCACGGCATTGACCAGCAAATTGAGCAACACCTGGCGCAGGCGGTCGGCGTCGGCCAGTACCGGCGGACTCGCGTCTTCGGCGCATTCCAGGCGCACCCCGGCGGCGCGGGCACTCCCTTCGACCAGGGCCAACACCTCTTGCGCCAGAGCCGGAAGCGCGACCGGGGCGAGCTTGGGAAGGGAGGGCTGGGCATAGGCGAGCAGATCGTTGACCAGCTCTTCGAGGCGCACCGACTCGGTCACCACCTGCCGGGCGAACTGGCGCTGTTCCTCATGCCCCAGGGTTTCTTCGAGCAGTTGGGCGTAGCCCTTGATGCCGGAAAGAGGATTGCGTACCTCGTGCGCCAGCACCGCCCCGAGGGTGCCGAGTTGGGCGAGATGTTGCTGCCGGGCCATTTCCCGACGGTGGCGGGCGGCGCGGCGCGCCTGGAGGTAAAGGACGATGCCCATGCCCCAGCCCGCCGCCAGCAGCAGGCCGAGGACCATGAGTCCGTTGCGCGCCCGCCGGACCACGGCGTCGGCCTGGTAGGTATGCAGCACCAGCCGCTGAATCAGTTGCCGGTCGGGCAGGTGCAGGGGGGCGAGAAACTCGTAAACTTCCTCGCCGGTGCCGAGCACGATGCGCCCTTCCCAGAAGCCCCGGGCGGTAAAGGCCGGCGGCGTGTAGTCATCCGCCGTCAGCGTGCCGACCAGGTCGGGATTGCTGTGAAAAAGAAGCAGGCCCGCGGAATCGCCGACCGCGTAAAAGGCGATATCCGGACTGCTCACCCGGCGCAGCAGGACCAGGGAGGGATCCTGGTTGGCCAGCGCCTCGAAGGTCGACGCCAGGGACAGGGCCAAACCGCGAAGGGTTCCCTCGGCGATGGGCCGGGCGCTGCGGTAGTTGCTCACCCCGAAGGCCCCGAGCAGACCGGAAAAGAGCAGTCCGACCAGCACCAGCCAGAAGCCCGGTCCGAGGGGAATCCGTTTCATTGCCGCCATGATCCCTTCATCCCGCCTTTCCCCTTTGCTCATGCACGCTGAGTAGCCCAACAAAAAAGCAAAAGCAATCAAAAAAAGCTGAACGGTCCAGCGTCCGGATGGTGGCGATACGGCGGCGACACCCCGCGCGGGCATCGACAACTGCATTTCGCCTATCCGGCCCCGTTGACAAACGCCGCCGACGCGATAAACGGATAAAGAACATTTTTTACCCGCGCGCGGAAAAGGAGGTGGCCCATGGGAACCAAAGGCAGGGCGATCATCGGATTGGATGTCGAGGAACTGTTGAAACTGCTCAACAAGGCCTTCGCCGACGAGTGGCTGGCCTACTACCAGTACTGGGTCGGCGCCAAGGTCGCCAAGGGACCGATGAAGGACGCCGTCATCGCCGAACTGCTCCAGCACGCCACCGAGGAGTTGGGGCATGCGAACCTGGTCGCCGACCGCATCATCCAGCTCGGCGGCACCCCGCTCACCACGCCCAAGGTCTGGTTCGACTGGAGCAACTGCGGCTACGACGCGCCCGACGACCCCTTCGTTCGCACCCTGCTGCAGCAGAACATCCAGGCCGAACAGTGCGCCATCGGCGTTTATGACCGGATGATGAAACTGACCGAGGGCAAGGACCCCCTCACCTATAACATGGCCCTGACCATCCTCACCCAGGAGGTCGAACACGAAGAGGATCTCCAGGCGCTGCTCGAAGACCTCGACCTGATGATGCCGGCGCCCCGCTGACCGGCGCTCTCCCCCCCAAGCGGAAATCCATGAACCAGCCGACGCCCTCGGGAAAAACTTTCCGGGGGCGTCGGTCGTCGGGTGGACCGCCGGCGCCTGTCCGGCTACAATTCTGTTCTCATCCCACGTGCCCTTTACGTGTTTGGGCCAAGCGGAAGAGAGAAAGGAAAGGCTGCGATGGCGGACAAGCCAAAAATTCTCGTGACCGGAGCGAGCGGCTTCATCGGCCGGCGACTGGTCGCCAGGCTCCTGGCCGAAGGCTACCTGCCGCGCTGTCTGTCGCGACGGAAAGTCGCCGCATCGTCGGGCGGCGTGGAAAACGTGATCGCCGACCTGCTCGACCCGGACTCCCTGAGGGACGCCCTCGACGGCATCGACACCGCCTACTATCTGGTCCATTCCCTCGACGCCGGAGAGAAGGATTTCGCCGCCAGGGATCGGGCGGCGGCGGAAAATTTCGTCGCCGCCGCCGAACGGGCGAAGCTGCGGCGGGTCATTTACCTGTCGGGGCTGGGCGCCCACGAAGAGCTCTCGGACCATTTGCGCAGCCGCCACGAAGTGGGGGAAATCCTGCGCCGGGGGAACTTCGCCACCACTGTCCTGCGCGCCGCCGTCATCATCGGCGCCGGCGGCTCATCCTTTGAAATCCTGCGCTTCCTGGTCCGCACCCAACCGGTCATCCCCGACCTGCCCGGCTTGCGGACCCGCTGTCAACCCATCGCCGTCGACAACGTGATCGGCTACCTGGCCGGTTGCCTGAACGCGGAAGCGACCGCCGGAGCCACCTTCGACATCGGCGGGCCGGAGATCCTCAGCTACCGGGAGATGCTCGAACATCTGGCCCAGGTCGCCGGCCACGTCAATCTCTATTTCCCCACCCCGGTCTTCTCGGCCTGGCTGACCTCGCGGCTGATCGGCCTGCTCTCGCCGGTCAAAAGCGAGGTGGCGCTGGCCTTGCTCAAAGGACTGAATAACGAGGTAGTCTGCCGGGAAAACCGCCTCCGCGAACTGATCCCCGAATCGCTGATCCCCTACGACCGGGCCGTGGCCCTGGCCCTTGAGGAAATCCAAGCGGGGCGAGAAGCCAGATCCTCTTCGACAAATTTTCAGAGCCGGCCATGAACAACATCCGGATGGACGCTTCTCCCCCGGTTTTTTCCAGCCGCGATCCGCTCGGGGCGCCCTGATGGGCTGGCTCTTTTGGCTCGCCCTCGCGACCCTGGCCGCCTACGCCGTCATCGCCGTCGATGTCTTCAGCGGCAGCCGCAAGCTGCGCTTTCTGCGGGAGGTTTCCGCCGTGTTGCCGGAGCGGCCGCCGAGGGTTTCGCTGATCGCCGCCGCCCGCAACGAGGAGCGAAACATCGAGGCGGCGGTGCGGTCGCTGCTGAAGCTCGACTATCCGGAACTGGAACTGATTCTCGTCAACGACCGCAGCGAGGACCGCACCGGGGCGATCCTCGACCAGTTGGCGCGGGAAGACGGGCGCCTGTGTGTACTGCATGTCGCCGAACTGCCGCCGGGCTGGCTCGGCAAGAACCACGCCCTGTGGCTCGGCAGCCGCCAGGCCCGGGGGGAACTGCTGCTCTTCACCGATGCCGACGTGCTGATGCGCCCCGATGTCCTGCGCCGGGCGGTCCATCTGCTGGAAAGCGCCGGGCTCGATCATCTCGCGGCCACCCCCGAAGCGCACATGCCGAAGCTGCTGCTCAATCTGTTCATGGCCGCCTTCGGCTTTGTCTTCGGGGTCTTCACCCGCCCCTGGCAGGCCCGCGACCCGAAGAGCCCCCGCCATATCGGCATCGGCGCCTTCAACCTGGTGCGGGCCGAAGCCTACGCCCGAGTCGGCGGCCACCGGACCATCGCCCTGCGCCCCGACGATGACCTCAAACTGGGAAAAATCCTGAAAAAAGCCGGCTACCGTCAGGATCTCGCCTACGGCACCGGCCTGCTCCAGGTCGAGTGGTACGCCAGCGTCGGCCAGCTGATTCGCGGCCTCGAAAAGAACGTCTACTCCGGCACCGACTACCGCCTGTGGCTGGCCCTGGGCGGCGTGGTCTTCCAGCTGCTCGGCGGCGTCTGGCCCTATCTCGCCCTCTTCGTCACCGCGGGGCCGACCCGGTTGGTCTACCTCGCCGTCGTCCTCCTGCTCAGCCTGCTCATCGCCGACAGCGCCCGCTTTCACGGTTTCAGCCCCTGGTACGCCGTCGGTTTTCCCCTGACCTCCACCCTCTTCGCCTACATTGTCCTGCGCACGGTCATCCTCAACCACCGGCAGGGGGGCATCACCTGGCGCGGCACCTTCTATCCCCTCGACCAGTTGCGCGCCAACCGGGTGTGACGCCTACGGCAGCGGAAAGGTGCCCGCCACCCGCGCCAGCAGGTAGTAATCGTCCACCTCTTCCATGAGAAAATCGACGAAGGCGCGGTTGGCGGCGGAGAGCCCGGCGTTCTTTTTCCAGGCGATGGCCAGGTCGATAAACAGGGGCGGATCGCAGGAAACCGCCGCCAGCTCCGTCTCGCGCACCACCACCGTCTTGAGCATGAAAGCCAGGCCGAGCTCTTCCCGCACCAGTCCGGCGATGAGGGAATAGAGGTTCGATTCCGCCGCCACCGTCGGCACGCAACCCGCCTGGGCCGCCATTTCGTCGATCAGTTCACGCAGGTGATAGCCCGCCGTGAAGTGGATGAGGGGCTCGCCGAGCAGTTCGGGCAAGGGGACTTTCTTCCCTCCGGCGAAGGGATGGTCGCGGCGGACGCAGGCCACCACCTCCTCGCGCAGCAGCGGATGGGATTCGAGCCCTTCCGGCACCGCGCCGGCGATGATCCCCATATCGAGCTCCCCCTGCTCGATCCGCCGCTGCAGGTTCCAGGCACTGTCGCCGAGGATGGAGAGATTCAGGGCGGGATGGCGGCGCTTGAAGGCCGACAGGATTCCGGGAAAGAAGAAACTGCTCAGCATCGGCGTGAGCCCGACCCGCACCTCCCCCTTGATCAGCCCGCGCAGCTCGTCGAGCTCCCGGCGCGCCCCCGCCACCTTGCGCAGAATCTCCTCGGCGTGACGGGCCAGCACCTCCCCCTCGGCGGTGAGGGTAATTTTCCGGTCGCGGCGGTTGAAAAGCCGAACCTCCAACTCCTCCTCCAGTTTGCGGATGGCGATGCTCAACGCCGGTTGAGCGATGTTGAGCTGTTCCGCCGCCTTGGTAAAACCGCCGAGACGGGCCACTTCCAGAAAAAACCGCAATTGCCGCAGATCCATCGTCATCCTCCCCGCCGGTTTGCCATATCCAAAAGATATAATACTGATAAAAACAATATATTTTCGATATAAAAAACTTGCCCTTATACTTGGATTAAACCCTCAGCGAGGAATCCCCATGGCCGTCTATCTCGACTGCAACGCGACAACTCCGGTGGAACCTTCGGTCGCGGCCCTGGCGGCGCGCTTTCTCGAAAAGGATTTCGGCAACCCGGCCAGCCCCATCCACGACCATGGCCTCTTCGCCCGGGCCGCCGTCGAGCATGCCCGCGCCCAGGTCGCCAAGGTTGTCGCCGCCCGCCCCGACGAGGTCATTTTCACCAGCGGCGCCACCGAGGCCAACAACCTCGCCCTCCTCGGTCTGGCGGAGGCGGCCCGGCGCGAGGGCCGGTGCCATGTCATCACCACCGCCGTCGAGCACAAGGCGGTGCTCGAACCCTGCGAGGAATTGCAACGCCTCGGCTTCGAACTGACGGTGCTCCCCGTCGCCGCCGACGGCCGCTTCGACCCGAAGCAACTGGCCGCGGCCCTGCGCCCCGACACGGCGCTGGTTTCGACCATGCAGGTCAACAACGAAACCGGGGTGAGCCAGCCCCTCGCCGAGACGGCGGAAATCCTTTCCGGGCATGGCGCCTGGTGGCACGTCGATGCCGCCCAGGGCTTCGGCAAGGAGCTCGCACCACTGCAAAATCCGCGCATCGACCTGATCGCCGTCAGCGGCCACAAAATCCATGGTCCCAAGGGGATCGGCGCCCTCGTCGCCCGCAAACGCGACGGCTTTCTGCCGCCGCTGCGCCCGCTCATGTTTGGCGGCGGCCAGGAACAGGGGTTGCGCCCGGGTACCCTGCCGACGCCCCTTATCGCCGGCTTCGGCGAGGCGGCCAAGCTCGCCCTGCGCGACCACGAACAACGGCGGGAGGCGTGCCGCACCTTCCGCGCGGAGGTGCTGCGGGTCTTCGCCGACCTCGGCGCCCGGCGGAACGGCGACGAACGCCACACCCTCCCCCATGTGCTGAACGTCTCCCTCCCCGGCATCCCCTCGGATCGGGCCATTCACGCCTTGAAGGGAACCATCGCCCTGTCGAGCACCTCGGCCTGCACCTCCCATACCCGCACCCCCAGCCACGTGCTGGCGGCCATGGGCATCCCCCCCGAGCTGGCGGAATGCTCCCTGCGCCTTTCCTGGTGCCATCTCACCCCGGCGGTGGACTGGAACCGGGTGACGGAAATCCTGCGCCGACTACGCCCTTAATGAAAGGAGAGAACGATGAATGCCTTATTCCAAGATCTGGAGACCGCGACCCTGGAACAGTTCAACGAGCGCGAACTGCCCCAATGGCTGGCCGATCCGCTGCTGGAGGTGGCCCGCAACCCGGAGAAATACGGCGACAGGGAATATCTGGTGGAGATGCTGCTGGCGCAGGTGCGCGAGTACGACGTCTACGCCGATACCGGCTGCTGCAAATGGGCCTACGACCACGAGGATCTGAAGCGCACCCTGGGCTGGCTCAAGGAGGGGGAATAATGGAACTTTTCGCGGAATTGCGCGCCGTCACGGAAGCGGCGCAACGGGAACAGGATCTGCCCGACCCGCTGGCGGCGAAGATCTTCGCCATTCTCGATAATCCGGAATTGTTTCGCGCCCGGGAGAAGGAAATCCGCGAGCTGATCGGCCAGGTCAACGATTACGACACCTACGGCCAAACCGGCTACATGGGCATGGGCGTCAACAACGCCATCCTCGAAGGGACGCTGAAACGGCTCTGGGCTTCGGCATAAAGGGGCAGGCTTCCAGTGCGGCCGGACAAGGTCGCGTAATCCAGCGGGTGTCTTGGGATAAAAATGTGTCAGAGCAGCCAGTGAAGGAGATGCTTTGACGTCTCCGGATGCTGAAAATAGGTCGTATGGGTCACGCCCTGATCGCTGGAGAACCGCAGGGTTTTTTCCGCGGGAATGGGGAATCCGGGGATCCCGGCGACTCCGGCCGTCGGCACGACCAGATCGTTGGCGGCCTCGGCGAAGACGCGGTCCATGATCTGATCGGCCACCACTTGTTTGACCAGATCGCGCAGACTGCCCCGGGGTTCGAAATCAGAGGTGACCGCAAAGGGTTGGGAAACCTTAAGAGGCCCCTGTTGGAGTTGGGCCAGAAACGGGCCTTTCGGGTTCATCGCAGCCAGACCGTCGAGTCCTTTAAGCGAGGCGCTCCCGAGTATTTTGACCAGCACCGCGACTCCTTCGAGGATTTCCGCAACCACAGAAAGCGGACCCGGTGGCGCCAGATTCAAGATGCTCGTGTAACGGTCGATAAATTCCACCATATGCTTCGGGTCGGTGAGGGGGGTTCCCAGGTTCGGTGCCGCCACGAAAACGAGCTTTCCGACTCGTAGACTCGATACCCTTTGGGCCAGGGTGCGGGAGACCAGGCCCCCTCGGCTATGGCAAATGATGTCGGCATCCAGACGGATGCCAGGCGGCAGCTGCTTTTGAAACCACTCGACATTCTGGTTGGGATCTTCCGAGAGGGTCAAGTGATTGAAGGCGAAGACCCGTCCCTGGTATCCCAGATGGAGTTTTTGCATCGTTTCGGAGGGGATGCCGCCAAAGCCGCCATGGGCGGTGCTGAAGGTGCCGTGCACGAAGAGCAGGCAGCGTTTACCGGCCCAGGAGTTCCAGTCGCCGGACGTTATAGGGGGGCCTTGGGGCTTTTGGTAATTCTCCGGAGAGAAATGCCTTAAGCCGTATGGACGGTTTTTAGCCTCCCAGCGACCGGCAAAATAGTCGGAGATGGATCCAAGCACCGGATCGAGCAGCGGGAAGACGATCACCTTGAGAAGTTTTTTACCCAGAAGCCCGACCAGACCCCGCTTGCTCCCTTCGGACGGAGGCGGCACGGGGGGAACCGCTCTGCGGATGACAAACCGTTTATAGCCTCCGGCCCCACGCGTCGCCGATGATTCCGGTTTGCCCGTTGTGTCGAGGGGGAAATTCCAGGTGACAACCCCTTCTTCATCGACCGCCAACACAACCTGCCCGACGGTGTCGCCCAGGTCGGGAACCTCCAGCACCAGGGCATCGTCGCCCTGCGTCGACCGGATCGGCGCTTCCGTCGGCAGGGGTTTCACTTCGGCGACATCGAGTTCAATCAACTTGATCTCTTTCATGCCGACCGCCGTGAGCGCCTCATCCAGTGCCGCAGTTGCCAACTCGAGTCCGCCACCGCTCCGTCCCGTTTGCGCCCCCTCATGGACCGCGGCGGTTCCCTTGAGGCCTTGGGCCGAAATCCGATATCCGGGAACCAGTTCGATGATTTTTCCACTGCCGTCTAAATTCGTCATTTAAACCCCCTATGGCTTTTGCACTGGCCGCCGAAGAATCAGGTTGGGGTGGCCATAAAAAACATAAGCGACAAAGGTGGAAGATGGGATGTCCTGGGTCAGATCGAATTTTGACCGGACGTCCCGCATCACCTCGCCGACTTCGATCCCGTCATCCAGGGTTCTTTCGTAAAAATTGATGGCGATGTCATGCGCCAGCCGGTCGTCGACCGACCACAGGGGCGCCAGAAACCCCCTGCTCCCCGCCCGCAGAAATTCCCCGGCCATCCCGCCATAATCGGCCAGCAGTTCGGATGAAAACCCCAGCTGGCAGGCGTTCAGAAAAACGAACGGTTGTTGTTCCCGGCAGATTTTCGACCCGGAGACGATGAGGGGTGACAGGCGATTGGTTTTTTCACTCAGCACGATGCCATTGTAGCGATGATTGGTCGGATCGACTTCACCATGGCAGGCAAAGTGAAGCGAATTGACGGCGACCGCTTGACCGCCTTTCCGCAACCCGTCGCTGAGCAACTGGTTGAGAGCCTCTTCCGTCGCGGCCAGGGGGACGGTTTCGTAGCGAAGCGCCAAGGTCTTTCCCTCTTCCTTGGCCAGGGGGAGGGGACGCTGGCCATTTTCCGCGGCGTAGTCACCGATGACCAGCGCCATGCGCCCAATTTCTATATTGTGGGCGGGCGGCAATGCCGGGCGCTGGACGCCACGCGGACGTTTGGGGCCGGGAGGGATCCAGCGCCCCACGCGCAGCTGAGCGCCCAAAAGCGGGGGCCGGGCCGGATCGAGCAGGGCCGGGTCGATCCAGTCGTCTTCGGTGGAGGCGAGTTCCCACGGGATATAGGCTTCGGAGCTCACCAGCAGCAGCGACGGCGCCCGTCCGTCGGCTTTTGCCCGTCTCTGTTTCCACACCTGATCCAGCACTTCCCAGAATTCCAGAGGCATGACATCGGAGACGTGTCGGGCGATTCCCAGGATCTGTTCGTCGATGAACTTGGTTCCATCTTTTTCCGCGACGGTCTTGATCTCGTTCAGGGCAAAGCTCTGGGCGTTTTTCCCCTTGAGGGTGGTCAGGATCTTGCCCTCGGGGAGGTCGACATCCAATGCCGAGGTGAACAGCCATTCCAGGCTGGTCTCGTCTATCCCCGTGTTGATGGTGACCTGAAGATCCGGGGCTTCTACGTCGGGGGGAACCGCCAGACCGGTGGTTGCTGTTTTGACCTGTTCCGTCGGCTGGTACGTGCCGACGGCGACCACCCGAATCTCTCGCCAGGCCCGGGCCAGAAGATGGCCCTGGAAGGTGAACTCGACCTCGAGATGACTCAATAGCAACGCGACATCGGTGCCCGGGGCGATGAGCTTGACCCGCGCCTCGGCTTTTTGCGGCCGTGCGCGGTTAACATGCAAAAAACGCCGGATACCCTCGGGCGCTTCGAACTCGGGCGCCATGACCTGCACGATCAGGTCGAATTCATCTTCTGCCGTTACCAACTCAAACTTCCCCCCAGCCACGCCCGCTTGTTGCTCAAGGGCGAGGCCGATGACCAGCTCAAACTCCTGTTTGGGGGCGACGTTGTCGGGAGCCTCCAGCCGCGGATAAGCGGAAAACGGAGTGGCCGGTTTGGGCGGAGCGGCGGCTTTCGGGAACGAGGTCAGGGGTGCTTGGGGCGCCGGCGCGGGAATTCCACCGCCACGCTCGCCTGCTTGTTGTTGCTGTTGTTGCTGTTGTTGCTGTTGTTGCTGCTGTTGCTGCTGCTGTTCTTGCTGCTGCTGTTGTTGGGGCGCCGGCGCGGGAATTCCACCGCCACGGGTCGAACGCA
>CALJLX010000331.1 GCA_937982495.1 uncultured Desulfuromonas sp. | reverse complement strand
CGCCAGCACGTCGGCGACGCGCTTGAGCACCTGATCCCCCGCCGGATGGCCGAAGGTATCGTTGACCATCTTGAAATGGTCAATGTCGGCGAGCAGAAGCGTAAAGACGCCGCCATGCCGCTCCACCCGAGCGCTCTCGACCTTGAAGCGGTTCATCAGTTCACGCCGGTTGGCCAGGCCGGTCAGGGGATCGGTCTGGGCGGCGCTGTGCAGGTCGTCCTCCAGGCGCAAGCGGCGCGCGCATTCCAGCAGGGTCCGTTGCAGATGCAGGCCGTCGACCGGCTTGGTGACATACTTGTCGACGCCGATATTGATCGAATTCTTGAGATAATCGATCTGCTCGAAGGCGGTCAGCAGGATGATCGGAATCTTCCGGTCGACGGCGCGAATCTCCCGGGCCATTTCCAGTCCGTCTTTCACCGGCATGAGGATGTCGGTGAGGATCATGTGCGGCGCCTGGGCGTGATAGCTCGCCAGCGCCTCCTCGCCGTCACGTGCAACCAGCAGCTTGCCGACCAGCCGCGAAAGAAAACGGACGAACTGGGTTCGCACATCCTCCTCATCTTCCACGTAAAGGAGGGTGAGTTCTTTCAGAAACGCCTGATCCTTTTCGTCGATAGTCGTCATGGCTGCTCCGCGAGCGGCAGGGCGACGGAAAATTCGCATCCGTCGTCGATATTACGGACAGAAATGGCGCCGTTCATGTTGCGCTCGATGATCGTCTTGGACATATAGAGGCCGATGCCCGTCCCCATGCTCTTGGTGGAAAAGTAGGGGTCGAAGATCTTGTCGATAATTTCCTCCGGCACGCCGCCGCCGTTGTCCCGCACCCGCGCCACCCCCCGCCCCTGTTCGACGTCCAGGGAGACGACCACGCGCCCGGAGTCGGGACGGTGCTGCAGGATGGCATCCTTGGCGTTGCCGAGCAGATTCAGCAGCACCTGGGAATACTCGTTGGGGAAGCCCTTGACCCGGCAATCCCCTTCGCCCTCGACGGAAAGGGCGATGTTGTTGGCCTTGAAACCCGACTCCACCAGGGCGATCGCCTGCCGGATCTGAGCGAGCGCGGAAAAGGTCGTCATCACCTTGTCGGGGCTGAAGAAGTCGCGGAAATCGTTGATGGTGGTGGACATCTTCTGGATCAGACGATGGGCGACGGCGGCCGATTCTTCCAGATAGTCGTCGCTGAGATCCCCGTCCCGCCAGGCGAATTGCAAATTGGTGATGAGCATGGCCAGGGCGTTCAAGGGCTGCCGCCACTGGTGGGCGATGTTGCCGATCATCTCGCCCATGGCCGCCTGCCGCCCCTGGCTGATGAGTACCTGATCCTTGCGCCGCAGCTCGGCGACGGACTTTTCCACCTGATCGCAGAGGGAGCGGTTGAGCATTTCCATCTGCTCCTGCTT
>CALJLX010000330.1 GCA_937982495.1 uncultured Desulfuromonas sp. | reverse complement strand
AGATGGTGATTCGTGACTGGAGTTCAGACGTGTGCTCTTCCGATCTGCGATCATGGAGGACATCTCCCCGGAAATCGCCGCCCGCGAGATCGCCCTGCTCTTCAACCGCCGCAAGCCCTATCCGCGCGGCCGGGTATTGACCGTGGCCGGTTCCGATTCCGGCGGCGGCGCCGGCATCCAGGCCGACATCAAGACCATCACCCTGCTCGGCGGTTACGCCAGCAGCGCCATCACCGCTCTGACCGCGCAGAACACCCAGGGCGTCAGTGGCATCCATCCGGTTCCCGCCGAGTTCGTCGGCGAACAGATCCGCGCCGTCCTCACCGACATCGGCGCCGACACCCTCAAGACCGGCATGCTCCACTGCGCCGAAATCGTCGCCCTGGTCGCCTCGGCGATCCGTCGCCATTCCCTGCCGGCGGTAGTCGATCCGGTGATGATCGCCAAGGGGGGCGCCAGTCTGCTGCAACCGGAGGCGGTGGAAATCCTTAAGATCGAACTGCTCCCCGAAACCTACCTGCTGACCCCCAATCTGCCGGAAGCGGCGGCCCTGGCCGACATGCCGGTGGAGAACGAGGGGGACATGGAACGGGCGGCGCGCAAACTGCGGGAAATGGGGGCGCGCAACGTCCTGATCAAGGGCGGGCATTTGCCCGGCGAAGCCGTCGATCTGCTCTTGACCGGCAAGGGGCTGCACCGCCTGCCCGCCGACCGGGTCGACAGCCGTAACACCCACGGCACCGGCTGCACCTTCTCCGCCGCCATCGCCGCCCTGCTCGCCGCCGGTCTGCCGCTGAAGCTTGCCGTCGAGCAGGCCAAGCGTTTCGTCAGCGAGGCCATTGTCACGGCGCCGAATCTCGGTTCCGGGCACGGCCCGCTCAACCATTGGCAAGGGGCGAAAGCCATCAGCTGAGTTCCCATGGATCTCGCATCATCCATGGTTCCCATTGCCGCTTCATCCCATAATAAATCGAGGAAACCATGACCCAGCTCGAACTCGCCCGCAAGGGTATCATCTCCGACAAAATGAAACAGGCGGCCGCCGTCGAGGGGGTCGACCCCGAGCTGCTACGTCAGCGCATCGCCGAAGGCACCGCCATCGTCTGCCATAACAATCTGCACAAAAACGGCATCCCCCTGGCGGTCGGCAAAGGCCTGCGCACCAAGGTCAACGCCAACATCGGCACCAGCAAGGACGACAAGAGCATCGACAAAGAGCTGGAAAAAGCCCGGGTCGCCGTGGCCGCCGGCGCCGACGCCATCATGGACCTCTCCACCGGCGGACCGATCGATGAAATCCGCGCCGCCATCATCCGCGAGACCAACGCCTGCATCGGCTCGGTGCCGCTGTATCAGGCCGCCGTCGACACCGTCACCCGCAAGGGCAAGGCGATGGTCGACATGACCGTCGACGAGATCTTCGCCGGCGTCAAGAAACACCTGGATGACGGTGTCGACTTCATCACCGTCCACTGCGGCGTCACCCGCGCCGCCGTCGAGCGCATGGACCGCGAGGGCCGGATCATGGAAGTCGTCTCCCGCGGCGGCTCCTTCACCATCGAGTGGATGACCCACAACCACGCCGAGAACCCCCTGTACGAGTACTACGACCGGCTGCTCGAAATGGTCAAACCCTACGACGCCACCCTCTCCCTCGGCGACGGCTTTCGCCCCGGCTGCCTGGCCGACGCCACCGACCGGGCGCAAATCCAGGAACTCATCATCCTCGGCGAACTGACCCAGCGCGCCTGGGACGCCGGCATCCAGGTGATGATCGAGGGCCCCGGCCACGTGCCGCTCAACCAGATCGAGGCCAACATCCAGTTGCAGAAACGCCTCTGCCACGGCGCCCCCTTCTACGTCCTCGGGCCCCTGGTCACCGACATCGCCCCCGGCTACGACCACATCACCTGCGCCATCGGCGGCACCCTCGCCGCCGCCGCCGGCGCCGACTTCCTCTGCTACGTCACCGCCAGCGAGCATCTGGCCCTGCCGACCGTGGCCGACGTCCACGAAGGGGTCATCGCCAGCCGCATCGCCGCCCACGCCGGCGATATCGTCAAAGGCGTCAAGGGCGCCATCGACAAAGACATCGCCATGGCCAAATGCCGCAAGGCCCTCGACTGGGAGGGACAATTCGCCCTCGCCCTCGACCCCGTGAAAGCCCGCCGTATCCGCGCCGAATCGGGCGTCGATGAAGAACACGGCGCCTGCACCATGTGCGGCGAATTCTGCGCCTACAAGGTCATGAACCAGCGCAAGGAAATGCTCGCCGGCTGAAAGCCCTCGGAATTCATGAATCGGGTAGGAGGCGGGGTTGCCCCGCCGTCCTCCCACACCACCGTGCGTACGGTTCCGTACACGGCGGTTCACGTGACGTTCTGAAAGCGTCGGGCCTGGTCACTTAACGACACCAACCCCGCTTTGTCGAAGTAAGACTTCCGGAATGCGTTGTTCATGTGCGAGGTTCCCGGGTTCCACCAGGGGCCTCGCCCGTTTGTGGCCGATTTCCAGGCCACCGGCTCCGGTAGTCCCCTCTGCATCAGTTGCCTGGCTCGGGTGTAGGGTCGTTTCCACTGGCGCCATAGAATGCAGCGTAGCTTGCGCCTGACCCATCCATCCAGATCCTCGAAGATCCCTTTGACCTCCGCCAGGCGGAAATAGGCGATCCATCCGCGAAGCTTCGGCTGGCTCTCCTCGATGACCCGTTGCAGGCTTCTTCCCCTGCCCCGCCGAAAGATCCGGCGCAGTCCAGCTTTAAAACGTTCTACCGAAGAATCCGACACTTTGATGCGCGGATTCTTGTGCCACGTCATGCTGTAACCCAGAAAGGTTCGGTTCCAGGGACGATCAACGGCGCTTTTGGCGACGTTGACCTTGAGCTTGAGCCGCCCTTCGAGGAACTGGGTCATCGAGGCCATCACCCGCTCGGCGGATCGCCGACTCCGCACATAAACGTTACAGTCGTCGGCATACCGGCAGAAGGCATGACCTCGTTTTCCAACTCCTTATCCAATCTCGTCGAGCGGTCGACAACCTCCTCCATCAACCGCGTTCGCGCTTCCGTCCAGGACGATTCTTTCATTGCCGTGACGTTTGACGCACCCATGGCGTACTCTCGCGACTTCCGGTCGCTACCCTCGGCCGTGAGCTTCTGCGTCTCCATGCGTCATCGAAATTCAAGGTTCCTGTCCGACGCCTCGTGTTCGGTCCTTTACTGGGCGGTTACTCCAGCTACTATGACCTCGGCTGACTTCTGCCAATCCATCCCGACGCCTTGCGACGCCGGTAGCACGAGGTGGATTGACAGACCTCCCAGGGTAATGCGCGTGACCTTCCTCCCATATACCCGCCGCATCTACAACCCCACCCTCCCGGATGACTATCGGGCTTTGAAGATATTGGCCTTCTCGCCCGGATGGGACTGCCTCGTATGCGATTTCTGTTCGTCGGGCCGGGATTTTGCCTGCGGCTTCCTTCAGATTCCACCTCACGATGGACACCCTTGCCGTTCGGCTAGCGGTTCCCGTCATCAGGGTCCGCAGGGGACTTGCACCCCCAAGTCAACGATTGACCACCACGATCAATCATCTGGTGCTTGCGCACCACGCGCCATGCCTGGCGTACAAAAACAAAAAACCCGCCATTTAGGCGGGTTCTCTGGCCCTTATCGGACTTTCTTAGATTGTGGCGAATGCCGGAATCGAAATAATACGCCAAAATACTGTAATTATTTTGTTATGCGATAGATTGAATTGATACATACCCCCAAGAATACCCCTAAAACCTGGATGCTGTCCCTTTCTTGGCATCCCGACTGGTGATGAACTGTTTTTTGTCCCTTTATTTGGCATGTGGCGGTTCCCCTTCTATTGGCCGTTTTTCCGAAAGATAAAATTTGATACCGCCTCGGGAGTGTGACTTATTATGTCACTGCCCTATGTATACTTGGCTCATGACCCGGAAGGATGGCGCAACCAAAACCGTGCATAGGAGGAAAACGATGGGGCATGATATCGTCGACAACCAGATGGCGTATGTAGGCGAAGTGCCGTGGCACGGGCTCGGTGCCCGAGTCAATCGAGGGGCCACGTCAGAGCAGATGCTCAAGGCGGCCAAGCTCGATTGGCAAGTGGTGACCGTGCCGACTTTCGCTATCCACAAGAATCGGCCTCTCGAAATCGGACATCTGGCGGTGGTCCGGGAAGACACCGGCCAGTGTTTCGGTATCGGCGGCCGGCGCTACACTCCGGTGCAGAACACGGCGACGGTGGCTTTTTTCGACCGGTTCTGTAAAGCCGGCGACCTTGAGCTTGAAACGGTCGGGGCGGTTCGGGGTGGGGAATACGTCTGGGCGCTGGCTAAAGTGAAATGCGACGCTATCCGTATCGACCGGGATATTATCGAAAACTATCTGCTGATCGCCAACTCTCACGTTCCCGGAAACAGTTTGGTGATCAAAAACACCATGATTCGCGTCGTCTGCAACAATACCCTGACCGCCTCTCTGGCCGACGGCGGTCGGGTCTTCGGCCGCTTCATGCACACTACCAGCATTGCCGAGCAGATGGTGATTGCCAAATTTTTCGTCCAGGCGGCCTTGGACGCGCAGCGGCGATTCTCTGGGGACATGGAAAGGCTGATCCGGACCCGGTTGTCCGACAAGCAGGCCGCCGAGTTACTTCTCGACGCTTTCGACATCAGCCCCAAAGGGGAGAAATTCAAAGGTATTTGGAATCTATATCAAGGCGGCCATCGGGGGTACGATCTTCCCACCGTCCAGGGAAACGCCTGGGGCCTGCTCAACGCCGCCACCGAACATATTGACCATCAGGCCGGCAGGGACCGGGACAGCCGACTGCGCTCTGCCTGGTTCGGCCACGGCGAGGCAGTCAAGCGGCGACTGTTCAATGCCCTGCTGGCCCTGGCCTGCTGACGCGAGGAGATCGGAAGAGCGTCGTGTAGGGAAAGAGTGTAGATCTCGGTGGTCG
>CALJLX010000329.1 GCA_937982495.1 uncultured Desulfuromonas sp. | reverse complement strand
CCGGGCGACGACGGTCGGCAGGGCGGTCTCGACGAAGAAGCGGAAATGCTCCTTCTCGCGGTTGAAGAAGGTGTGGTTGGTGGAAATCCGGTCGATCAGCTCACTGAGGGCCTTCTCGCTCTTGTCGTTGACCAGATGTTCATAATACTCCTTGAACGTCGCGAAGCCCGAGGCGCGGATAATCTTTTGCAGCCGCCCCACCATCAGGGACTTCTTCTGGTCCGTCAGGTTGATGCCGAAGCGCTGATAGATCAGGTCGCGCATCAGCTTGAATTCCTGATCGCTGATTTCCATCAGATAGCCGGACATGAAACGTCTCCCTTATCCTCTTGCCGCCGGGTGCCGGGCGCGGCTCAGAAGAGCTCGCCGCCGCCGCCGAGCATGGCCAGTTCGTCGCTGTAGAGAAGTTTCTGCACGTCGAGCAGGATCTTCACTTCGTTGCCGATCTTGCCCATGCCCTGGATGTAGCGGGTCGATTCCCGGTTGGTGCGGGGCGGCGGTTCGATCTGCTGATCGGGAATATCCGCCACCTCGTTGACCTTGTCCACCACCAGCCCGACTTCCTTATCGTCGATGTTGACGACAATGATACAGGTGCGGTCGTCGTAATCCCGGGCCGGCAGGCCGAAGCGGGTGCGCACGTCCATCACCGGCACCACCTTGCCGCGCAGATTGATCACCCCTTTGACGAAGGCGGGCATGTCGGGGACGTCGGTGATCTTCTGGATGCCGATGATTTCCGTGACATAGCGGATCTCGATGCCGTAATCCTCCTTGGCCAGATGGAAGGTCAGGTACATCCCCTTCTGTGAATCCTCGCTGTCGTTATCTCCGGAGAAATTGAGATTCAGGTTGCTCATCTTGGTTTCGGCCATGTCGGTGTACTCCTGCTGGTTGCCGCGATAAAGGGGAGGCTAGATGCCGAGGGCTTCTTTTTCTTCAAACATATCCACCAGATGTCCTACGTCGAGGATCAGGCAGACCTCGCCGTCGCCGAGGATGGTGCAGCCGGAGACCCAGCGCACGTTGCCGATGTAGTCGGAGAGGCCTTTGATGACCGTCTGCTGTTGCCCGACGATTTCGTCGACGAAGAGGCAGACCCCCTTGTCCTGGTATTCCAGCAGGATCAGGATGCCGTCGGGCAGGGTGCGCGATTCCGGCTCCTTCTTCAGTACCTCGTGCAGGCGGATGACCGGGAAGAAGTTCTCCCGCACCCGGGCCAGTTCCTGTCCGTCGGGAGTGATGGTGATGGCGCCAGCCTGCGGACGGAAGGCTTCGCGGATGGCCAGGGTCGGGACGATGCATTTGGTATCGCCGACCCGCACCATCATGCCGTCGATGATCCCCAGGGTCAGGGGAATGCGCAGGATCATGCGCGAGCCCTGGCCGGGCTTGCTGGTCACTTCGATCTTGCCCTTGATCTTTTCGATGTTCTGCTTGACTACGTCCATGCCGACGCCGCGGCCGGAAACGTCGGTGATCTTGTCGGCGGTGGAGAAGCCGGCCTGGAAGATCAGGTTGTAGATGGCCTTGTCGCTCATGTCCGAGCCGTCGCCGTCGATCAGCCCCTTGCTGATCGCCTTGGCCAGGATCTTCTCGCGGTTGAGGCCGCGGCCGTCGTCCTCGATGGTGATCCAGACCTC
>CALJLX010000328.1 GCA_937982495.1 uncultured Desulfuromonas sp. | reverse complement strand
CGAGGGTGCTGAGATGGGCGGAATTATCCCCCTCTTCTTCCGTGGCGATCCACAGTGCCTCAAGAATATCCTCGGCTTTTTCCGACAGATTCATGAATGGTCATCCTCTTGGTGAGTTTGGCTGTTGGCCTCTTTTTTTTCCGCCAGTCGGCGCAGATAAGCGGGGGTCGCGGGGTTTTCGTGGCCGCAATAGGGACAGTGTATCTTACGACAGCCGCCCTTGCACAGCCCGCAGGATTGCTGGACGTGATCGGCGGGGATCTCCCGGCCGCAGAATCCGCACTTCATGAGAGCACCCCGGTGAAGAGCAGCAGCCGGTTGAGCCCCCAGCCGACGGAAAAAGCGAGCAGGGTGACGAAGACGAAGATGCCGGTGGCGACCTTGCCGCCGCGTTCCTTGAACATGACCAGAAACTGGGCGACGCAAGGGACAAACAGGGTCAGGGTCACGGCCGCTACGGTCAGCTGCGTCGGATTGAGCAAGCCGGCGGTCTGCAGATCATAGAGCCCGGCGGCGCCGAAATCGCGACGGAAGAAGCCGAAAATGAAGGCGGCGGAAACCTCGGTCGGCAGGCCCAGGGCCAGCATCGCCGGGGACATGGCCCGCACCAGCCAATCAAGAGCGCCGGTCATCTTTCCGGCCCAGAGCATCACCGAAGCGAGAATGAAGAGCGGGAATATTTCGAGAAAATACCACTGCATGCGGGTCAGGGTCTTGACCAGCACGTTACGCGGCTGGGGCATGCGCAGGGGGGGGATTTCCATGTAGAACATGGGCCGCTCCCCCGGCACCAGCCGCGCCGAGAGAAAACCGATAAAGAGAAAGATCGCCGCCAGGGTCAGCGACCAGACCAGCAGCGATCCCGGCACCTCGGAAAGCAGACCGAGGATGACACCGAGCTGGGCGCTGCAGGGGATCGCCAACGCCAGGAGAATGGTGGCGATGATGCGCTCGCGCGCCGTCTCCAGGGTGCGGGTGACGATGGTTGCCATGGTGTCGCAGCCGAAGCCGAGGACCAGGGGGATGACCGCCCGGCCGTTGAGACCGATGCGCTTGAAGAGACGATCGACCAGCATCGCCAGTCGGGGGAAGTAACCGGTGTCCTCGATCACCGAGAAGGCGATGAAGAAGGTGCCGACAATAGGCAGGACAATGGCCACGGCATAGCGCACACCGAGGGTAAAAATGCCGTATTCCCCCACCAGCAGCTCATAAAGCCAGTTCCAGGGAAGATAACGCGCCCCCAGGTCGATCACCCAGGGATTGACGATCTCCTCGAAGATGCTTCCTTCGAAAAGATCGACGATGGTCCCGGCGCCGAAGCCGCCGACGAACTGGTAAAGACCGAAATAAAGAACCGCCAGCAGCAGCGGCACGCCGGTCCAGGGATTCATGGTCCAGCCGGAAAGGCGCTCACCGAGGGTCGGGCCGCCCCCCTGACGCTGGCTGACGACGCCGTCGAGCAGACCCTTGCAGACCCGCTTGCGCTCCAGGCTGATGCGCAGATGCAGATCGACGCGGCGCTCGAAAACGATGTCCTTGACCACGTTGTCGATGGCCGCGCGCCGTTCCTCCTCGACCGCCAATACCCGCTGGTGGATTTCTTCATCCTTCTGCAACAGCAACAGCGCCAGGGCGCGCCGGTCGAGGCGGTAGTCGCCGTGCAGCAGCGTCGCCACCCGGGCGATGTCCCGCTCCAGGTCGGCGGCATAGGCGAAACGCGCCCGGTGCAGGGGATCGAAGGCGGCGATGGCGGCGCGGATCTCCGCCAGCCCCCGGCGCCGTCCCAGGGCCGCGCCGACCACGGGAATCCCCAGCTTTTCCTGCAACAGGGGAATGTCGATGGTCATGCCGACGCTCTCGGCCTCATCCAGAATATTGACCACCAAAAGCACCGGCAACCCCGCCTCGATCAGTTGCAGGGTCATGGGCAGCATGCGCTCGATGTTGCGCGCCGCCAGGACATGGACCACCACCCGGGGATCTTCCTCCAGCAGGATGGTCCGCGCCACCCGCTCCTCCTCGGTGATGGGCAAGAGCGCGTACATGCCGGGGGTGTCGAGCACCTCGTAGCGCTCGCCGTCGATGTCGCAGTGGCCGCGCGAGACTTCCACCGAGGTGCCGGGGTAGTTGGAAACCGTGGTGTAGGCCCCGGTCAGGGAATTGAACAGCACACTCTTGCCGACGTTGGGGTTGCCGACCAGAATGATTTTACGGGGATTGTGGGAAAGCAGCTTGTCTGACATGCGATTCACTTCCGGAGACAATGACGAAGAAAGGGTCGCCCGTTAAGGATCGACGTCCGCGCCATTTCGGGATGGACCATCCT
>CALJLX010000327.1 GCA_937982495.1 uncultured Desulfuromonas sp. | reverse complement strand
AACGCAACCTTTCATTCCTTGCAAGGGGGTCTTACATGAGCGAAATCATTGACATCTACGCCCGGGAAATTCTCGATTCGCGGGGCAATCCGACGATCGAAGTCGAAGTCTTTCTCGAAAGCGGCGTCATGGGCCGCGCGGCGGTTCCCAGCGGCGCTTCCACCGGCGAGCGCGAGGCCCTGGAGCTGCGCGACGGCGACAAGGGGCGCTATCTCGGCAAAGGGGTGCTCAAGGCGGTAGAGAACGTCAACGAAGTCGTCGCCGAGGCGCTGATCGGCTGGGAAGCCTCCGACCAGGCCGGCATCGACCGCAAACTGCTGGAGCTGGACGGTACCGACTTCAAGAGCAACCTCGGTGCCAACGCCCTGCTCGGCGTCTCCATGGCCTGCGCCAAGGCCGCCGCCGAAGACGCGGGCCTGCCGCTCTACCAGTACATCGGCGGCGCCAACGCCAAGGAACTCCCCCTGCCGATGATGAACATCATCAACGGCGGCGCCCACGCCGACAACAACGTCGACATCCAGGAATTCATGGTCATGCCCGCCGGCGCCGCCTCCTTCAAGGAAGCCCTGCGCATGGGCGCCGAAATCTTCCATGCCCTCAAAAAAGTGCTCAAGGCCAAGGGCTACAACACCGCCGTCGGCGATGAAGGCGGCTTCGCCCCCGACCTCAAGAGCAACGAGGAAGCCCTCGAAGTGATCATGCTGGCGATCAAGGAAGCCGGCTACAAGCCGGGCGAAGACGTGCTGCTGGCGCTGGATGTCGCCTCTTCCGAGCTCTTCAAGGACGGCAAATACCGTCTCGAAAACGAGAAGCAGCCGATCAAGACCGCCCAGGAACTGGTGGACTTTTACGAGGATCTGGTCAACCGCTACCCGATCGTGTCCATCGAGGACGGCATGGCCGAGAACGACTGGGACGGCTGGAAACTGCTGACCGATCGCCTCGGCAAACGGATCCAGATCGTCGGCGACGACCTCTTCGTCACCAACACCAAGATCCTCAAGCAGGGGATCGAAAAAGGCATCGCCAACTCGATCCTGATCAAGGTCAACCAGATCGGCACCCTCACCGAAACCCTCGAAGCCATCGAGATGGCCAAACGCGCCGGCTACACCTGCGTTATTTCCCACCGTAGCGGCGAGACCGAAGACACCACCATCGCCGACCTGGCGGTCGCCGTCAACGCCGGCCAGATCAAGACCGGCTCCCTCTGCCGCACCGACCGCATCTGCAAATACAACCAGTTGCTGCGCATCGAGGACGAACTGGACGACGTCGCCGTCTTCAACGGCAAGGACGTCTTCTACAACCTGCGCAAACGCTAGTTCGCAAAATCCGCGTGACGAAAAAACCCGCCGGAAATTCCCGGCGGGTTTTTTTATCGTCCAGCTTGGGAGACGGGCCTCAGAGCAACGCCCCATCCGGCTCCCCCAGCACCTCCCGGGCATACCGGCGCAACAATCCGAGATGAGCTTCGTCGGCCCGGGCCAGGGCTTGCATCATCTTCTTGAAACTTTCATCCTTGAAGGACGCCCCGACGACATGGGCGGCGAGAAACTCCCCTTCCAGACCAAGAGCCAGGCGCACGGCCTCGAGATCGGAAGAGCGTCGTGTAGGGAAAGAGTGTAGATCTCGGTGGT
>CALJLX010000326.1 GCA_937982495.1 uncultured Desulfuromonas sp. | reverse complement strand
ATCGTCGTCGCCGGCATGGAAGGGGCGCTCCCCTCGGTGATTGGCGGCCTGGTCGCCGCGCCGGTCATCGCCGTCCCCACCTCGGTCGGTTACGGCGCCGCTTTCGGCGGCGTCGCCGCCCTGCTCGGCATGCTCAATTCCTGCGCCGGCGGCGTCACCGTGGTCAACATCGACAACGGTTTCGGCGCCGCCTACGCCGCCACCCGCATCAATCGGATCATCCAGCCATGAAGACCCTCTATCTCGATCCCATCTCCGGCATCTCCGGCGACATGATGCTCGGCCTGCTGGTCGACCTCGGCGTCGAGCTTGCGACCATTGAAACCGAACTGCGCCGACTGCCGGTTTCCGGTTACGCTCTCTCGGCACGGCGCGAAGCGCGGCGAGGCATCACCGGTTGCCGGGTCGAGGTCGCCGTCGACGAGCACCATCATCACCGCACCTGGGCCGGCATCGACCGCATGCTGGCCGACTCCGCCCTGCCCGAGGCGGACCGCGAACTCGCCCGGCGCATCTTCCGCCGGGTCGGCGAAGCGGAAGCCAAGGTCCACGGCGTGCCCCTGGAAACGGTGCATTTCCACGAGGTCGGGGCGGTCGATTCCATCGTCGACATCGTCGGCGCCGCCGTCGGCCTGACCCGGCTCGGCGTCGAACGGGTGGTCTGCGGGCCGCTGCCCCTATCCCACGGCACGGTCATGTGCGCCCACGGCGCCATCCCCCTGCCGGCGCCGGCGACGCTGGAAATCCTCAAAGGGTTGCCGATTGTCGACGGCCAGTGCGACCAGGAACTGGTCACCCCCACCGGTGCCGCCATCGCCGCCGAAATCGCCGAATTCGCCCCGCTGCCGGCCATGACCCTGGAAACCGTCGGCTACGGCGTCGGCGGCCGCGACCTGCCCGACCGCCCCAATCTGCTGCGGGGACTGCTCGGGGAAACGACGGAAAATGGAGAAATCGACCGGGTCGTCGTGCTCGAAACCCACCTCGACGACACCACGCCGGAAGTCCTCGGCTTTCTCATGGAACGCCTGCTCGCCGCCGGCGCCTTCGATGTCGGCTACAGTCCCTTGCAGATGAAGAAAAACCGTCCCGGCCTGCGCGTCACCGTCGTCGCCCCGCCGCCCTTGGCGGATCGCCTCGCCCGCTTGCTGCTCAGGGAGAGCAGCGCCATCGGCGTGCGCCGTTACGAAACCGAACGCCTCAAGCTGCGCCGCGACAGCGCCACCGTCGCCACCGAACTCGGCGAAGCGGCGGTCAAGCTCATCTACGAGGGGGAAAAACTGCTGCGCGTCAGCGCCGAATACGCCAGCTGCCGCGCCCTCGCCGAAGCCTCCGGCCGCCCCCTGCCGGAGGTCTACCGGCTGGTGGAACGGGCCGCAGAGACGGTCTTTGCGCAAAACCCCTATCACCAATCACCAGTCACTGATCTCAGGTTCCCATGAAACGTTTCATCCTCATCCTCTCCAGCAACGCCGGACTCGGCTACGCGCCGGTTGCGTCGGGCACCTTTGGCACCCTCGCCGGGATTCCCGTCTTCTATCTGCTGAGCGCCTTCCCGCCCCTGCTCTATCTGCTGACCTGGCTGGCGCTGCTCTTTCTTTCCTTCTGGGCGGCGGGGGCGGCCGGCAAGATTTACGGGGTGGTGGATGACGGACGCATCGTCATCGACGAACTGGTCGGCTATCTGGTCACTGTCGCCTTTCTCCCCTTTTCGTGGAGCACGGCGCTTCTCGGCTTTCTCCTCTTTCGCCTCTTCGACATCCTCAAGCCGCCGCCGGCCTCGTGGTTCGATCAGAAGCTGAAGAACGGCTACGGCGTGGTGCTGGACGACGTGGTGGCGGGTCTTTACGGCGCCGTCGCCCTGCGTCTGCTCTTGCCGCCGCTGACCCGGTTGTGGGGAGGCTGAGATGGAAGTGCACGTTTCGGTGCTGACCATCGGCGACGAACTGCTCAACGGCGAGCTGTCCGACACCAACACCGCCGCCGTCGCCCGCCGCCTCGCCGCCCACGGCTACCGGGTGCGGGAAGCCCTCTGCGTGCGGGATGAAATGGACGATATCGTCGCCGCGCTGCAACTGATGGCCGACCGGCGGGCGGTGTTGATCGTCACCGGCGGACTCGGGCCGACGGCGGACGATCTCACCGCCGAGGCGGCGGCCACTGCTTTTGCTCGTCCCCTGGCGGAGAATCCGGCGGCGCTGGAGGAGATCCGCGCCTACTTCCTGCGCCACAACCTGACCATGCACCCGCGCAACGCCAAGCAGGCCCGCCTCCCCAGCGGGGTGGAAATCCTCGCCAACCGTCTGGGCACCGCGCCCGGCTTCCGCCTCGATACCGGCCACTGCGACTGCTACTTTCTCCCCGGCGTGCCGACGGAGATGATCGCCATGTTGGATGAGGCGGTTTTGCCGCGCCTGGAGCGGGAACATGGCGAAGGCCCGCCGACCCGGGAACGGGTACTCAAGGTTTTCGGTCTTTCCGAGCCGAAGTGCGAGGCGCTGCTCGCCGCCGCCGGACTGCCGGAGAAGGTGCAAACGGCTTTCGGAGTTGACTTTCCCTTCGTCCATGTCAAGCTTAGAGCTTCGGGTACGGAAGCCGAAACGCTGCTCGATCGGGCCGAGCCTTTGGCCCGACGAGCCCTTGGGGATTTCGTCGTCGCGACGGATGACGGTTCCCTGGCGCACACCGTGGCGCGGTTGCTGACGGAACAAGGAAAAACTCTGGCCCTGGCCGAATCCTGTACCGGCGGCTGGATCGCCAAGCAGCTCACCGACCTGCCGGGAGCCTCGGCCTTTCTCGAACGGGGGGCGGTCACCTACGCCAACAGCGCCAAAAGCGACTGGCTGAAGGTGCCCGAAAGCCTGCTCGAAGCGCACGGTGCGGTCAGCGCCGAGTGCGCGCGGGCGATGGCGAAAGGGGTTCGCGAAGCGGCGCGGGCCGACGTCGCCTTGTCGGTCACCGGTATCGCCGGGCCGGACGGCGGCTCACCGGACAAACCGGTGGGCACGGTCTTTATCGGTCTGGCGACCGAATCCGGAGAAGAGGTCAAGGGCTACCGCTTCTCCGGCGACCGGGGAACCGTCCGCCGATTGAGCCTGTGCATGGCGCTGGACCGGCTGCGCCGGCATCTGGAAAAGAATTGACCCGCTCATCCCCGGCCCATCCGCCGCCATGAAGAACGAACGTATCCTTGAGGAATCCGAATCGACGATGCCGCGCAAGGCCTGGATCACCCCGAAATACCTGGGCGTCACCGCGGGCATGCTCTGTGCCTTAGTCCTGACTTCCCTGCTGGGTCGGGCGTTCCTCGACCGGAGTTTCGCCGAGAGCGGCTTAGTGCTCTTGACCGGCTTGGCCTTGCTCTTTCCCGGTCTCTACCTGGTTCGCCGCCACGGTCTCCCCTGGCGGGAGCGCCGTCGACTCGAAACGGAAAACACCGCTCTGCGCCAATCCGCCGAAGAGGCCGGACTGCGCTTCCAGCAGCTGTTCGACAATGCCGGCGACGCCATCTTCTTCATCCATCCCGAAACCGGCGCCTTCCTCGACATCAACCGCCGGGGGGAACAGCT
>CALJLX010000325.1 GCA_937982495.1 uncultured Desulfuromonas sp. | reverse complement strand
AAAGCCGTCGCTTGCGGCCAGGTTGCCGAATCCTGAGAACAAAATCACCCCCTCTCCCTTTACCTGGGACTTAAAATGACGACCCGAGTACTCCTGATCGAAAAAAATGAAAAAGCCGCCGCGACTCTGATGAACTATTTCCGCCTCGTCGGTTTGGCCACGGAACGGGTCAACGAACCGGACGATGCCCTCGCGCGTCTGTCACCCCGCCCCCCCGACCTGATCCTGCTGAGTCTGCGGCCGCCGGCGCGGGACGCCGTCGATTTTCTCAAAACATTGCGCCGCTCCCCGCAAAACCGGCAGATTCCCATTCTGACCCTCTCCTCCGTCTATCGCGGCGAGCCCTATGTCGAGATCCTGCGCAAGCTCGGCTCCGTCCGCCATCTCGAAACCCCTTTTCCCATGAGCCAACTGCTCGCCGCCGTGCGCTTCGTCCTGCCGCAGCTGACCACCGTCGCCATGCCCATTCACCGCCATCTGCGGCGGGCTTTTCTCACCCGCTTCACCGGTACCCACCGCCTGCACGGACTCAGCGGTGAGCGCACGCTGGTCTATTTCGACGGGGTCCCCATCCATCTTGCCCCCGGTTTTTTTCATGACGACCTGGGCCGTTTCCTGCGCCACCGCAACCTGATTTCCAGCGAAGAAAATGGCTGCCTGCGCGCCGCCTCGGGTCGCGGCCATGATCTTCTGGTTCAGATGGGCTGTCTCGACCACGCCGAGCTGTTGCAGGAAAAACTCCTCTACCTGAGCGAAGAACTGATCGCCGGCTTCTCCCAGCCGCCAACGGCCGTGACCGAACTGGCCTTCCCCTGCCCTCCCGGCATTCAGCCGCTGGCGGTGAACCTGCCGGAGATCTTCTACCAGGGTTACCACCGCCACGGGGATCTCCCCGCCTTTCGCCGACAACTGGCGAACTGGGGCTACCGCTACCCCGCCGTGACTGGCAACTACTACCGCTTCATCAATTTCCTCACCCTCTCCGAAGGGGAAAAACGCTTCCTTGCCGGGCTGGATGGAAAACGCCCCCTGCGTGAGCTGCTGATCGGGGAGAACGGCCTCGAACCGCTGTTGCTGACCCTCTCGGCCCTCGGCATGCTGTGCCTTTCGGAAGAGCCGACATCCGCAGCCCCGCCCCCGGCTTTGCCCCTTCGCCGGTTCTTCAACGCGCCGCCGACGGGAGAGGATGACCGTCCCCTCGAAAATTTTGCCGATCTGCTCGACGCCGTGCCCGATGTCGCCGGTCTTCCTTCCGCCGCCGGAAGTCCGGGGGAGGAACTGCCCGAACCGGCGGAGATCGCCGCGCTTCTCGACGGCATCCGGGAAAAGAATTATTACGAGATCTTCGGCATGACTCCCGCAACCTTCAGGTCGGCCTCGTTGCGCGACCGCTATTTCCACTTCACCCGGCGTCTGGCTCCCACGGTGTTGATGCGTCTGTCCGGCGAAACCGCGCTTCAAGCCCAGGAGATCCTCGCCAACGTCACCACCGCTTACAACACCCTGGCCGATCCCGTGAAAAAAGAGGCCTACGACGAACTTCTCGGACAAAGCCCCCTCCCCGTCGCGCCCGACCGCCTGCACGCCCAGGTTCAGGCCCAAGCCGGACTGGCCTATCTCGAGCGACGGGAGTGGGGAGCGGCGGAACAGGCTCTGCGCGAGGCCTGCAATCTCGAACCCTTCAACGGCGTGTGGCTGGCCCATCTGGCCTGGGCGCTTTACCGCGATCCCCGGGGCGGCGCCGGTCAGACTCGTCGCGACAAGGCCCGGCAGACCGTCAATCGCGCCCTCGGCCTGGAACGCAGTGCC
>CALJLX010000324.1 GCA_937982495.1 uncultured Desulfuromonas sp. | reverse complement strand
CGTTATCAGTCCCTGGCCATGGTGGATGCCCTGACCGGCTTGTTTAATCGGCGTTTTTTCTTTTCCGAAGGGAGCCTGGTGGTGGCTCGGGCCCTGCGCTATCAGCACACGGCGACCTTCGTGATTATCGACCTCGACTTCTTTAAACGGGTCAATGATTGCTATGGCCACGGGATGGGGGATCAGGTTCTCAGGGATGTGGCCGAGACCCTGCGCAGACAATTGCGGGAGACGGACATCCTGGCCCGGATCGGTGGCGAGGAGTTCGCGATGATTCTGCCGGAAACCGGTATTGACGGAGCAACCGAACTGGCCGAACGATTGCGCAAATCCGTCCGTGACCTGATCTGGACGGCGAAGGGGGAGGAATTCGGAGTTACCTTCAGCGCGGGCTTGGCGGCTCTGCCGGTGCCCGCGGAGCAGTCCGAACACCACGACCTCGGGCGCTCCGATCTCCTCGAGCAACTCTTTTCCCAGGCGGACAAGGCCCTCTACGACGCCAAGGCGCAGGGCGGAGATCGAGTGGAGGTAGGCGTTTTATAACGTTTGTGTTAAAAAATCTATTATGTTATCTTCGGCTTCCGCTGGAAACCGGATATGGATGCCCGCTGCGCCGCGCCGCTGGAAGCCGTCGCCGCGAGCCGATCGCCTGCCTTGTCTAGCTTCGGGGTTTGTGCATGAAGATTCTTTCGTTGAATTGCTGGGGTCGTTCCGTCAACTATCATCTGCTGGACTGGCGGAAAAAAGTCATCCTCGCCCGCGGCACCGTCGAGCGCGTGGTGGTTGGCGACGGATCGGTCAGTCATGAAGTGTCCGGCCGGGGGATCTGGCAGATCCCCGTCGATTGTCCCGATCACGCCAGTGCCATTGAAGTGATTCTGCGTACCCTGACCTCGGCGGATTTCGGCGTGCTCGATTCCGTTGCCGAGATCGCCGCGGTCGGTCACCGGGTGGCCCACGGCGGCGAACGGTTCACCTGCTCGGTCCTCATCGACGATGACGTCGTCGCCGCCATCCGCTCCGTGGAACATCTGGCTCCCCTGCATAATGGCCCCAATCTCGCCGGAATCGACGCCGCTCGCCGGCTTCTTCCGGACATCCCCCAGGCGGCGATCTTCGACACCGCCTTCCATCAGGGCATGCCGCCCAAGGCCTACATCTATCCCTTGCCCCATGAATGGTATGAAAAGCATGGGGTGCGGCGCTACGGTTTTCACGGCGCCTCCCATCTTTTCATGGCCAAGCGCGGCGCGGTGCTGCTCGGCAAGCCGGCCGACGGCGTCAACCTGGTCACGGTACATCTGGGCAAGGGCGTTTCCCTGTGCGCCATCCGTAACGGCCGTTCCGTCGATACCAGCATGGGAATGACCCCGCTCGAAGGGCCCGCCATGGGTTCCCGCTGCGGCGATATCGACGCGGGCATCTTCCCTTACATCATGCAGGCGGAGCAGCTCGCCCCCAAGGACTACACCTCGATTCTCAACCAGAAGAGCGGTTTGGCGGGGATTGCCGGAGGGACGGGAGAACGGCGGGAAATCCTGGAAGGAGCCGCCGCCGGCGATGTTCGTTGCCGGCTGGCCCAGGAGATCGAAGGTTACCGCTTGCGCAAATATATCGGTGCCTACTTTGCCGCCCTCGGCCGTGTGGATGCGTTGATCTTTACTTCCAACTACAGCGATGTGGGCTGGTCGGTGCGCGAGAAAGCCCTGGCCGGGCTGGAGTTTCTCGGGATCGGCCTGGACCGGGAACAGAATCGGCTGGCGGATCGGGATGAGGGAGAAACCCTGATTTCCCGCCAGGATTCACGGGTTCCGGTGTACGCGATTCCGGTCGCCGATGGGTTGGTCTTTGCCGAGGACGTGGCTGCCATTCTGGACGGAGGCTGTCGCGATCATATGGAAAGCGACTACTCCTTTGGGCATGGGGATTTTGTCATGCCTTGGCGGGAGCGGGAAGTCTAGCGTCGTCCCAATCCGGAAATCGACGCCTTCCATTTTGGGCACCGCCTGACTTTTCGGCAATAAAGAGGCAACCCGAACCCAAAGAAAAACCCGGAAGCGGGGGAATTTCCCCAGGCTTCCGGGTTTTTTGTTTCGCGTGAAGGATCGGCGCGGCTTTTCTTACTCTTCCTGGTTGATCCGCAGAATCCTGCCCTTGATCATCGCCGCCAGAAAGCGGCAGACTTCGAGCTCGAAAATTCCCGATTTTTGGCAGATTTCCCGCACCGTGCGTCGCCCGTCCACCAAGGCGAGGATGCTTTCCTGACTGGCGGGCATGCGCGCGTGCTGCAATTTGGCCCGGCCGTTGCCCTTGAAATCGATCCGGGTTTCCAGCGACGGGATCGCCTGACGCAGACCTTTCCATTCCTCGATCTGCAAGGCCGCCTTGCGCAGCAGGTCGTTCACATCTATCGTCAGGTCTTCATGGGCCGGGACGTTGTTCTTCGTCGCCAGGTATTCGAAGTTTCCGTGGGGAGTGAAGAGCCAGGAAAAGAGGATCTCCTCGGCCTGAATATGGAGGGTGTCGCGCAAATCTCCTTCGGTCAGGGGGGATGTTTCCAGAAGGATTTCCCCGATGCGCCGATGGGGTTGCAGGGTACAGATCTCCGTGGCCCGTTCCAGTTGCTGGGGCGTAATCAGGTCGCGGCGCAGCAGCAGGTCACCGAGTTTGTGCATCAGAAAGGCCGTGGGCGAACCGTCCGTCGGGTGGAAGGAGTGAACGGCGGCGATATGGCCACGGTTGAAATGAATGTGTTTTTCATCGACCGTCGTTAGTACCCTGAGCCGCCCAGGCTTGCGCTGGCCGGAAATGAGCTTCAGCAGGGCCGGTGCCTGCGTCCCCCCCAGTTCCCCCTGGATGCTCAGGCTCGGGCGTTTGGACGCGGAACGGGACCGGGAGACGGTCTTCTCGGGACGAGGCATCTCTGTCGGCGCGACCGCCGCCGCTGCGATCGTTTCCGGACCCTGGAAAAAGCTCAGGTAGCTGGGGGTTTCCACTATCGGAATCTCGCCCCCGTGCGGTTCGGACCGGAACTCATGGGACTCCGGGATGTCGCTGAAGGTCGGCAGGGCACTGGGCTCAACGATGAATTCGTCGGCAAGGTCGACTTTCAGGAAACCTTCCGCCAGATGCGAAGAGGACTCATCCTCCCCCCCCGCGGTGTCTTCCCAGGTCGGAAGGGGTTCCGTCTTGGCCGACTCTTCCTCCCAGGGGATTTCCGGATTCACCACCGGCAGGGGAATGTCCGTTGCGCCGGAATTCTCTCCGAAGGGGAAGGGGGGAAGCGCTTCCGCGTCTTGCGCACCCGGCTCCGCTTCTTCGACGATCTCTGCTCGCGGCTCTTCCATCGCCGGTTCCGGGCTGTCCCAAGGATAGGCAGGGGATTCCAGGGGAAGGGTGTCGGGGTTTTCAGGCTCCGCGGCCTCTTGCCTAGTGGGCGCGAAGGGATGCAGGACCACAGGCTCTGCGGTCTCTTCACGCCAGGGGTAGTTCTCGCTCTCCTCCGGCGGGAGGGACACCAGCCCTTCGGGATCTTCGTCATAACCGAGATCATCGGGGAGGTCATCGGCCGCCGAGCCGTTTTCCACTCTGTTGGTCATCAACTCTTCCGCCTCGGTTTCATTCTCCTGTCCCCAGGAAAGTACCTGCTCCGGTTCCGCTTCAGGGTTCACGGCTTCCGTCGTCGGAATGGAGCTTTCACTTTCGAGGCTTTCGGCGGGAGAGACTTCGGGAAAGAACGGTTCAAAAGGAGATCCCTCTTCCGCGTCCGCTTCTGCGATGAGGGCGGCCAGATTCGGAAAACTGGATGCTTTCACCTCTTGTTGTGGCGCCGCTTCTTCATCGCCGGGGGGAAGTTGCTCCTCAATGGGCAGCGGTGCGACAGCGACGTCATCGAGTGCTGCCTCTTTCAATATCGATGCGCCCGGGGATGGCCGCTCGCCATAAAGTTGTTCCTTGACCCGGGCAGCGGTGATGATCGAGTCGCCTGCGGCGAGAGGCGTTTTGCCGGTGTAAATCGGTTCCTGGGGGGCAGCCCGGCGCCGCCGTTGGAAGAGGAGCAAGCCCAGCCCGGTGGCGGCGAGGGCGGCGGCTAGGGTGAGGAGGAGACCTTTCAGGCCGAACAGGGAAGGCGCGGGTTTTGCGTCGGGAGCAGGTGCGGGAGTTTGGGCGGTTTGCTGTTGTACGGCGGTGCTCGGTGTGGCGGTCACCTCAGGTTCCGGCTTGGTTGGATCCGTTTCGGCGGTCGCCGTCGGTTCCGCCCCGACCGGGGGAGTCGCTTCGACAGCCGGGGCTGGTGTCGCGGCTGTCGGTGCGGACGCCGGGGCCGAGACCGGGCTTGGTGCCGGAGAAACACCGGCCGACTCTGAGGTTTTCCCATCAGTTGCTGTGGGAACTGACGCTGGCAGGGTCTTCGCGGTCGATTTTGGTTTAGTCGCCGGCGGAATGGGTGCCGTTTTGCTTTGGGCCGCCTTTGCCTTCCCTACTGAGGTGGATTTGACCGCCTTGGTGGCACGCTTCGGTTTTGTTTTCGTCGCGGCGACTTTCGGTTGGGTGGGCGCCACGGGAGCCGGTTGGAAAATCCGCCGTACACCAGGGTCCGCGGAGAGGAGGCTGATCGTTGTCCGCAGCCGGGGCACCAGGCGGCGGTTGGTGCCCTGACGGATGACGAAGGCATCGAGAGAGCCGAAGGCACCGCTGCCGGACAGGAGGATAAATTCCCCGGCAGGCTGTTGTTTCACGTATTGCCGGGACAGAACCGCGATATCCACCAGTTGGTAACGGTTCAGCCAGGCATGCAGGCTCGCTTCGTCGTTGAAGAGGCGCACGTTCACCTTTTCTCCCAGTTGGTTTTCCAGGGCGACGGCGAATTGACGGGCCTGGGCGTCGTCGTGGATCAGTCCCCCCTCGCGCGGCGCCGCGCCGAAAGTCAGGGCCGACCAGGCGGGAAGAGGGAGCAGGGCGACGAGAAGAAGCGAGATGAAGAGGTTTCGAATCATGATCACCGGCAGGGGAACCCTGAAATACATTAAATTGTGAGAAAGCACACAAAATTGTTTTGATGATAACAGCTATGCGCTGAAAAACTCAAGGTAAAACCCCTTCTCTCCGAGGCTTTTCGGGCGCTCAGAGCAGCGGCCGGTCTTCCCGGATGCGTTTGCGGTAAAAAGAGCCGATCGCCAGCAGAATCCCCAGGGTCATCGCCAGGGCGCCGCCGAAGGCCAGGGGCAGGCCGGGGTCGTAGTGGACGGTGAGGATGCTCACCGGCTGCTGGAGGGGGGCCAGCGGCCGCAGGTCGAGGCCGAGCCGGGCCAGGGCCGGGGGGAGACCTTCGCGCAGGGCGTAGCGAACAGGCTCCGGATTCTGTCCGGGCCGGCGGATTTCGCCGAAAAAGATCGGATTGAACACACGAACGTCGTCGTTGGGGCGGTAGTCGAGGATGCGCAGTTCGCCGCCGTCCGGCAAGGGAATCCGGCTGCCGGGGCGCAACTCCACCGTGCCGAGGCTGCCGTTGAAGCGGAAACCGTCGTTGCGCTGATCGAAGGAGACGCCGAGGACGGTCAATCCCTTCCAGATCAGGGGATGATTGGTGCGCACGGACGTTTTCGCCACCACCGTCTCCCCCCGCAGCAGGCTCAAGTCGCCGCGCACATCCATGGGCCGGCCGCTCGGGCCGAGGATCGGTTCGACGGCGTGCAGGCGCAGGTAATGGCCGGGCAGGCGCGGCACCGGCCGGGTCTCGCCGACGGCGAGCGCTTCCCCGGCGACGCGGAATCCGGCCAGGCTCCCCCAGAGATAGGCGACGAGCAGCAGGACAAAGCCGAGGTGGATGAGATATTCGCCGCTCTTGCGCCAGCGTGCGCGCAGATGGACGAGCCAGTCGGCGATACAGCAGGCGGTGTTCAGCCCCAAGAGCAGCAGCAGCACGCCGTAGAGGCGGATCCACCAGGTCGCCCCCGGATGGAGTCGACCCTGGCGCGCCAGCCACTCGCCGAGGTTGACACTATCCATATCGGCGAAGATCCAGGGCCGGGAAGGCATCAGCAGCGAGCCGCCGAAGGCGGTCAGGGTCGCCAGGGTCGCCAGCACGATGGCCAGTTTGAGGGAGCAGCAGAGCTTCCAGAAATCTTTGAGCGGATGGCGGAATCGGGACATGGTGATTGTCGCTCAGTCGAGGGGATGATTGCTGCTCATGAGCAGGCCGATCCCCAGGTAGGTGAAGAGAACCAGGGCGAAGCCGAGGATGGAGAGGCAGGCATAACCCGTTCCCTGCCAGCGCCGGACGAATTTGGCATGACACATGCCGGCGTAGAAAAGCCAGACGAGGAAGGACCAGAGTCCCTTGATGTTCCAGGAAAAATAGTAACCCCAGGCGACCTGGGCCCAGATCCCGCCGAAGATCAGGCACAGGCTGAAAAAGGCAAAGCCGAGAAAGATCGCCTCTTCGTTGAGCTGGCGCAGCAGGGGAAGATCCGGCAGGAGCGCCGTCGCCAGGCGGCGCTGGAAGAGATAGAGGACGCCGAGGGAGAAGGCCATGGCGAAGAAAGCGTAGCCGAGGAAGGAAAAGGCGATGTGCAGGGTGAAGAGCGGGGTGTCGAGGGCCGGGATCAGCGGTTTGAGGGCACTGTCCCGGGGGAGGGCGGCGCCGAGCAGGAGCAGGTTGAGGAGCATGACGAAGAGTCCGGCGGCGTGAATCCGGTAGCGCAGCTCGAAATAGAGGTAGACGGCCGCCAGCGCCCAGCTGAAGAAGAAGAGGGTGGAAAAGAGGTTGGTCACCGGCAGGTACCCGGCCAGATACCAGCGCAGCCCGAGGCAGAGGCTGTGCAGCAGAAAGCCGATGAGCACCAGGGCAAAGGCGCCGCGCCGGAGGAACGGACGGCGGATCAGGGCATGGAGCAGGTAGAGATTGACGGAGAGCAGGTAGCAGAGGAAGGCTCCCCAGAGGAGGATCTGAGCGAATTCGGTCATGGGCGGCACGTCGTTAAAGGGTTGTCGAGGCGAGCGCCAAGGGTCTTCGGCGCGGTTTTCGGCACGCTACCACAAAGTGCCATGAACTGCCAAGAGAGGATGGTTAACCGACGCGGCGTCTTTCGTTGACAACGCGCTTTCCTCCGTGCTAATTCTGCCGTCATGGACGAGAGCCTTTACAGCGTGCGCATGCACTCCCGCCGCGAAAACCGGCATCTTTCCGGGGCCGAGCGCCTGGTCGGGCCCGCCGAACTGGAAGCGGCGGCGGCGGCCCTGGTGCGCCGCGCCCTGGACCATCCCCGGGGGCGGGCCGAGGAAATCCGCCTGGCCGTCGACCTGGTGCCGCCGCCGGCGATCCGCCGTGAGCGGCTCCTCGATCTGCGCACCTTCCGGGTGCGGGACTACCAAGCGGGACGAAAGGCGGCCCGGTCCTTGCTGGAAAAGGCAGGCATCGGCGCGGTGGCGGTCACCGCCGCCATGGGCTGGATCGCGCAAGGGGCCGCGCCCGACGGCCGGGCCATGCGCGGCGCCATGCTCATCGACGCCGAAAGCGGCGCGCGCCTCGAAGCCGATCCCGCCCGGGGCGTGCGCGCCAGCCGCATGGATCTGACCGCAGACGCCGAGGCCGAACTGCGGTCGCGGCTCGCCGAGCAGGGTCTCGATAACCCCCATGTGCGCGAGGCCTTGGTGCTGGCGAGCAAGGTGCTGGCCGCGCCGGAAGTGCTGGCCGAACTCTGCTGGTCCGACGATCCCGATTATACGGCCGGTTACGTGGCGAGCCGCGAGTTGGGTTATATCCGGTTTCCCCAGCTCAAACCTTTGGGCGAGGAGCGCGGCGGGCGGGCCTTTTTCGTCCGGGGCACCGGGCTCGACCGCGCGGGACTCATCGCTTTTCTCGAACATGCCGTGCTCCTCTTCGATCGCATCGGCGCGATCGGCGGCGCGGACGACTGGCGGGACTGACAAACCATGCGCAAACTGCGAAAGGAACTGGAAGCCCTGCGCGAGCAGGGGATGCTGCGAACCCTCAAGACCGTCGCCGGGCCCCAGGGACCGCGGGTGATCGTCGACGGCCGCGAAGTGCTGCTGCTCTGCTCCAACAACTACCTGGGGCTGGCCGGGCACCCGGCGCTGATCGAAGCGAGTTGCGACGCGACCCGCCGTTTCGGCGTCGGCAGCGGCGCCAGCCGCCTGGTCTCGGGAACGATGGAGCTGCACGAGCAGTTGGAGGCGCGCATCGCCGACTTCAAGGGGACGGAAGGGGCGCTCGTCTTCAACTCGGGCTACGCCGCCAACACCGGCATCCTGCAAGGCCTGGCCGGGCCCGGCGACCTGATCTTCTCCGACGCCCTCAACCATGCCTCGATCATCGACGGCTGCCGCCTCTCCGGCGCGCGGGTGGTGGTCTATCCCCATCGCGACATAGCCGCCCTGGAAGAGCTGCTGCGGGCCGAGGCGTCCCGGCGGCACGGGCGTTGGCTGATCGTCAGCGACGGCGTCTTCAGCATGGACGGCGATCTGGCGCCGCTGCCCGAGTTGGTCGCCCTCAAGGAGCGTTACGAGGCGCTGCTGATGGTCGACGACGCCCACGGTGGCGGGGTGCTCGGCGCGAGCGGGCGCGGCAGCGGCGAACGCTTCGGCTGCCTCGACCGCATCGATCTGCACATGGGCACCCTGGGCAAGGCCTTCGGCTGTTTCGGCGCCTACCTCGCCGCCCGGCGGGAAGTGATCGATACCCTCATCAACCGCTCCCGTTCCTTCATCTTCTCCACCAGTCTGCCGCCGGGGGTGTTGGGGGCGGCCCTGGCCGCCTTCGATCTGGTCGACAGCGCGGAAGGGGCGGCCCGCCGCGCCGCCCTGGAAAACAACCGGCAAACTTTCGTCGCGGGTCTGCGCCGGGGTGGGCTCGACCTGGGCGAGAGTACCACCCAGATCGTGCCGATCGTCACCGGCGAGCCCCAGCCGACCATGGAGGCGGCCCGGCGGCTGCTCGATGCGGGCATCTTTCTGCAGGGGATTCGCCCGCCCACCGTCCCCGTCGGCCAATGTCGGCTGCGCGCCACCCTCATGGCCGATCACCGGCCCGAGGAGGTGGCGGCCGCCGCCGAAACGATCGTGCGCATTCTCGGGGAACTGCCGCGATGAACTCCTTCCGGTTCGCCGATGGACGCCGCCTGGCCTGGCGGGAGGCGGGGACGGGACCGCCCCTGCTGCTCTTGCACGGCTGGTGCTTTTCCTCCCAGGTCTTCGCCGAAGCGCTTGCCGCCTTCTCCGCCGACTATCGGGTGCTCGCCCCCGATCTGCCCGGGCACGGTGCCGCCGACCCCGCCACCGATTACGGCTTCGCCGCCCTGGCGGCGGAGCTGCGAGAGTGGCTCGCGGCATTATCCCTCGACCGTATCCGCCTGCTCGGCTGGTCCCTGGGGGGGCAGGTGGCGTTGGAGCTGGCCGCCGCGCTGCCGCCGGAACAGGTCGCGCGGCTGCTGCTGGTCGCCGTCACGCCGCGTTTCTGCGCCGCCGCCGACTGGCCGCATGGGCTGCCCGAGGGGCAGGTGCGGGCGCTGGAACGCCAGCTGCATCGCGATTACCCGGCTGCTCTGAAGGATTTTCGCGAGCGGATGCTGGTCGGGGAAGAACTTCCCCCGGCCCGTCGTCAGCGTATCGCCGCGCTGAGCGGCCCGCCGCCGGCGCCCGCCGCCGCCCTGGCGACCCTCGCCGCCCAGATCGGAAGAGCGTCGTGTAGGGAAAGAGTGTAGATCTCGGTGGTC
>CALJLX010000323.1 GCA_937982495.1 uncultured Desulfuromonas sp. | reverse complement strand
TGGCCGGTGGTCAAGGGGATTTCACCCGGCATCCTGGTTGGCACCTTTCTCGGTTCCTGGGTCGCGGCCCAGCTTTCCACCGGCTTTCTTAAAGGATTTTTCGTCGTTTTCCTCTACTACGTGGCGACCCAGCTGCTCCTCGACATCCGCCCCCAGCCGCATCGGCAGATGCCCGGCGCGGGGGGCATGTTCGGGGTCGGCAACGTCATCGGCGGCGTGTCGAGCCTGGTCGGCATCGGCGGCGGCAGCCTCTCGGTTCCCTTTCTCATCTGGTGTAACCTGCCCATGCACCACGCCGTCGGCACCTCGGCCGCCATCGGCTTCCCCATCGCCGTCGCCGGCGCCGCCGGCTATCTGGTCAACGGCCTCCCCGCCGTCGGTCTCCCTTCCGGCGCCGTCGGCTTCATCTACCTCCCCGCCCTCATCGGCATCGCCCTCGCCAGCATCTGCACCGCCCCCCTGGGCGCCCGCCTCGCCCACAGCCTCCCGGTCCCCCGCCTGAAAAAAGTCTTCGCGGTCTTCGTGCTGATCATGGGGACACGGTTGCTGCTGAGTATGTTCTGAGGGGAGGGAACACGCATCGTGCGAAATTATGTTTCAGCTTACAGGTCAATAATTTACGGTGTTGCGTCGGCTTGAAAAGGCGCAACGGGGAGTGCTGGACGATGTCGGCTCGGTCGGCGGCAACAAAAGCAGATATCGCGTCGGTCAAGGTCCTGGCGGCGACACGGAAGGAGCCGGTGACCATGGGGAAAAAAGTCAAGCTGACCGCGACCGTGGCCGCGAACTGAGCTCAGGAACCGCCCGGCCGCACCCATTGACGTTCAGGAGAAATCTCCGGATGGAAACGCGCCAACTGCCGGACATGCCGGGAAAAGGAGTGCAAGCCGTGGAAATCAAAAGCAAGATCTTCGACGCCCATCTGCATATCATCGATCCGCGTTTTCCGTTGATCCCCAATCAGGGTATCTCCCCGAGCCGTTTACCTGCCGGGATTACCTCGACCGCCTCGCCGGCTATCCCCTCGCGGGCGGCGCCGTTGTTTCGGGATCGTTTCAGGGGTTCGATCAGGACTATCTTTGCGCCGCCCTGCGGGAACTGGGGCCGAGCTTCGTCGGGGTGACCCAGCTGCCGGCGACGGTGAGCGACGCGCGCATTCTCGAACTGGACCGGTCGGGAGTGCGGGCGGTGCGCTTCAACCTCAAGCGCGGCGGTTCGGAGGACGTCTCCCAGTTGGAGCGCATGGCCCAACGGGTTTACGAGCTGGCCGGATGGCATGTGGAGCTGTATGTCGATGCCCGGGAACTGCCGGCCTTGTCGGCGACGCTGTCGCGCCTGCCGGCGGTGAGCATCGACCACCTGGGTTTGTCGAAGGAGGGTTTTCCCCAGCTGCTCGCCCTGGTCGAGCGGGGTGTCCGGGTCAAGGCCACGGGATTCGGGCGGGTCGATTTCGATGTGCGCGAGGCCCTGGCGACCATTCACGGCATCAATCCCCGGGCCCTCATGTTCGGCACCGATCTGCCCTCGACCCGGGCGCCCCGGCCCTATCGCGACGAGGACATCTCGCTGCTATACGAGGCCCTGGGCGACGCCGGAGCGGCCGAGGTGCTCTACGCCAACGCCGCCGCCTTCTATGGGCGCCCGGTTTCTCGTCGGCGGGAGTAAGGGGCAAGCCCTCGGTTTAGCCGGCACCGCTTGCGGAGTCGGTCTGTCCGCCTGGAGCCTGTTTCCATTATCCGTTTTCCGGGTATGCTTTATGTCCATGGATCGATCCGCCGGGGAGTCGGCGGATGTTTACGCCCCCTGCGGACCCTGATGACGGGAACCGCTAGCCGGACGGGAAGGGTGTCCATCGCGAGGTGAAATCCGAAGGAAGCCGCAGGCAAAATCCCGGCC
>CALJLX010000322.1 GCA_937982495.1 uncultured Desulfuromonas sp. | reverse complement strand
GGCGATGACGATGGCGTAAAGTTCGGCCAGGGAATGAAAGAGCAGATAGTTGCAGCAGGAGGTCGCCGCCAGCAGGCTGAGCAGAACCCCCTGCCAGAGGATGCGGCGAGTGTTTGCGTGCGTAGCGACGGCGTCCCCGGCTGTTTTTGTCATCCCCCTCTCGCCCCGCGTCTAGGGTTTGGCCGGAGCGGCGGCGGGTTTGTCGGCGCTCCCGGTCGGCGGGCACGGGGCGTCGGGGCGGCGCGGATCGCAGACCCGGATCGAGCGCAGGTAATGGACCCAGGTCTTGACCTGCTCTTCGTTCGGTTCGAAGCGGAAGGCCTTGCGCACGACATAAAGGTTGTCCTGGCCGCGGATCGCCTTGTACCAGGCGTATTCCGGCTGGCCGGTACGGGTATCGCGGGGGCAGACCTGAATCCAGAGGGAGAAGGGATAGCCGTTGTCCTTGCCTTCGGTTCCCGGGAGGAGGCGGGCATCGGGACAGGAGATGCGCCATTCCTGCGCGCTGAACTCCTGATACTGGGTTGGGGTCACGTCGGTTTCCAGAAAAATCTGGGTCGCGACCTGTTCGGTCCAGGTGTCGGCAGTTTCCTTGGCCGGGATCATTTCGGTGACGATCCGCTGCCCCTGCCGTTCCTGCAGGCTGATCTGATACTCAGGGGGGCGGATCTGCAGCAGGTTCTCGCCGTCGAGCTGAGCCCAGGCCGTTGTCGGAATGAGGATCGCCATGGCGATGTGCAAGAGGCGGCGCATATCAAGTCTCCTGGTTGGGTGGGTGGGGCGTGAACGGCGGCGATTCGCGGCCGATTCGCCAAGTAATCTTAAGGCCTTGCCCGCTCCCGGTCAATCCCTTTGTGGCTCGGGCACGGGGTTGGGGGAGGGCTGGAAGAGATCGCCGACATCGGAGACGACTTTCCCGGGCAGGCCGAAAACTCGCTTGAAGATGCCGAGAACCTTTTCCGAAACGGAGGTGACGGGAACGACTATGACCTGGGGGGCGTCGCTTTTGCCGGTAATGGCGAAGTGGGCGGTGATCAGGGCCTTTTCCTCGCCGGCGAGAAGCCAGCCGGCAAGGGGGATATTGGTGACGATCTCGTCGACCACCCGCAGCGGCTTGACCCCCAGCACCATGTCGAGAGTTTCTTCGCGCAGATCCAGGCTGCCGATCAGGGAAAGGTTCATCGAGGTGCTGTCGATGAAAAGATCTTCGGTGGCGAGAATGCCTTGATCGAGCGTGACGCCGGCGCGCACCAGGCTGAAGGGCATCCCCTGGGTGTCCATGTCGGGCAGTTTCAGGGAGAGAATCTGCGAAACGTTGAAGAGGGAGAAGACCTTGGAGAGGATCTGGAATTTGCGCAGCACCCCATCCCTGACGGTGAACGCTATCCCTCCCATGGAGCTTTCCAGAAAGCCTTTTCCCGCCCGCCCTTCGAGATAGAAATCCCCTTGCAGAAGACCGCTGACCAGCCCCTTGCGACGCAGCATCTCGTGGTAGATGGCCGAGGCGTCGAAATTGTCCAGATGCCCGGAAATCTTCAGCAAAGGGGGGGAGCCCAGCGACGAATCGACGGCGACATGCCCCTGGCACAGCCCCTCGCCGGAGCGGAAGCTTAGGGGGAAGATGGTCAGCATGCCGTCGCGCAGGCTGATGTCGCCGCGCGCCTCCTGAAAACGCAGGTTCCCCAACTGCCCGCGATGGGCGGCGGCGGTGATCAGCAGTCGGGTTCTCCCGTGCTCCTCGCTGGGAGGTTCGGGGGGAGCTTCCTCGGGGTGTTTCCAGAGGGCGATGACTTCGTCGATATTGCCGTAGGGGGCGTCGATGTCCAGCCGCACCTCCGGAACGGCGAAGGTGACCGTGCCCCGTACCGTCGCCTCGGTGCCGCCGTCGAGGCTCACCCGTACCGGATCGAAGAGGATCCCTTTACCGTCGATGCGCAGCCGGCCGTTGAGACGGCGCAGGAAAGCGCGATTGTTGGGAAAGATGACGTCGTCGGCCCTTATCGAGTCCCCCTTGACCTCGATCTCCACCGCCGGGTGGCGGAAGTCGGCGACTTGCGCTTCGACATCGAGAGGGGAGCCGCCCAACTTCAGGTTGAGATTGCGCGATTCGGCGCGGTTGGGATAGAGCAGGATCTCGCCGGTGGCCTCCCGGAGATCGGCGATGACCGGGGTCAGGTGCACCCCGACTTGTCGCAGACCGGCCACCCCTTGGTGTTTTTCGAGCTTGCCGTCGCGGCCGGACAGACTGTAGCGCAGGTCGACCAATCCTTCGGCCCGAAGCTTCTCCAGAAAGGGCACCTGCGAACGGCATTGCCCCAGGTCGAGGGGGGCGAGCTCCAGTTCCATGTGGAAGGGGCGCGGCCCCTGGCGGGCCAGGCCGCCGCTCAGATGCAGGTCGAGGGGGGGCATGTGCAGTTGCCCGGCCTTGAGCCGCAGGCTCTCGGGGGTGATTTCCCCTCGCAGCGATAGGGTGGCCGGTTGTCCGAGAGGTTTTTCCGCTTGGCCGCGATAGGCTGCGCCGACCCGGGTCAGGTCGGCGGCCAGATCGATTTGCAGTTGCTCCGGGTTGCCCGCGAGGTTGAGGCGCAACGGTATCGGGCCGAACAGGGTCAAGCCGGGAACCGGTCGGGAGGTGAATTTCGCCAGCAGTTCCGTGGACGAAAGCAGGGTTTCCGCCTCCAGTCGCAGCGGGAAGTTCTCTTCCCAGGGTTTCTCCACCCTCCCGGAAAAACTCAAGGGTTCTTCCTTCAGTCGGGCCGTGCCGGATTCCACCCGCAGTTCCCCGCCCTGCCAATTCAGGTCGGCGGAGAGCTTGCTCAGGTCGCCGGGCCAATCCAGGCGCACACCGAGATCCTTCAGGCGCAGGTGCGCTTTGAGGGTATCAAGAAAGGCCGACATTCGTCCCGGACCGGGCGTCGGGCCGTCGATCTCGACACTCAGAATCTGCAGCGTGCCGCCGGTCAACCGTTCCACGGCGGGCCAGGCCTCGCGCAGCGGCCGCAGGTCGCGCAGACCCGGCAGCGGCAGGGGCGAGCTTTTCAGCGAGGCGACCAGTCGGGATTGGCCGTCGCGGGCGCTCAGGCGCACCGAGCCGTTGACTTCAAGATCATCGATCCGCAGGGTGAACGTATTGAAAGACCAGCCCTCTTCGGCATGGCCGAGGACCCCGGCGAGATGCACCCGTTTTACGGGCAGGGGCGTTTCATAGAACCGGGGCAGGTGCAGGCGCAGTTCCTCGCCGCCGACTTCCAGGCGCATATCGAGTCCCGAGTCGAGCGTGCCGCGGACGGTGCCGTTGAGGGAGAGGGCGCCGCTGGTGCTCAGCCTTCCGTCGGCGGGGAGAAAACGCTCCAGCAGCGGTTGCGGTGGCAGATGTTCCAGGGCCAGGGCGAGGTCGACCCGGGCATCCTCCCAGCGGCGTGGATCGACGCCGAGGGTCAGGTTGCCGCGCAGGCCGAAGGGCGCGGATTCTTCCCCTTGCCAATGGCGGCCGGAACTCTCCAGTTCCACCGTCCCGCCCGGTTTCAACCCGCTCAGGGCGGCGTCCACCCCGGAAAGGAGCAGGCGCGCACGTCCCTTGCCGGCGGTTGCCTCTTGCAGCAGCGCGCCGTTGCGCAGGCTCAGGGCGTGGATGCGGAGCTGGTCGAGCAGGGCAAGAACGACCCCCGGATCGATCGGTTGGCCGTCGGCGGGGGCCGGTGTCGCGGGCGGCAGGGTCAGGCGCGGTTCGCTCAACACGATTTCGTTGAAGGTCAGCCGCCCTTGCAGGGCCTCCCGGAGATCGGGTTTGACCAGCAGGTGGGCGGCGGTCAGGCGGCCCGGGCGGTCGGGGGCGGGGCCGATGTCGATGCGCGAGAAATCGAGGGCCGCGCCCTGGTCGAAGGAGAGGCGTGCCTGCCCCAGGGTGACGGGGCGCTTCAGGGTGGCGGCCAGGGTTTCTTCCAGCTGGCGGCGATAGCGATCGAGATCGAAGGTGGCGACGTAGATCGCCGCGGTCCCGGTGACCAGAAGCAGCAGCAGTAGATAAAAGGCGAGGGTGGGGTGACGGCGGAACATGAAAAATCCCGGCTTGGCGGCTAAGGGTCTGGGGTTTCGGCGCGGAGAATTGTAGCCCGCTTCGGCGTTGAAGGAAACCGCTAATCGCCCCGGGACAGACTTTCCGGAGCTGGCGCGACCGCAGTCGCCACGGCTCCCTGCAGGGCTACATAGAAGGTGCTGCCGCTCCCCGGGGCGCTTTCCGCCCAGATCCGGCCCTGATGGCGCGAAACGATTTCCCGCGCCAGGGGCAGGCCCAGGCCGACGCCGCTGGTCCGGCGTCGGTCGCTGTTGTCGACCCGGAAGAAGGGGACGAAAATTCGTTCCAGCTCGCTAGGTTCGAGGCCGATGCCGGGGTCCTTGACCCAGAGCAGGATTTCATCCCCCTGGGATTTGGCCCCGAGGACGATTTCTCCGCCCTCGGGAGAGTAGATAAAGGCGTTGGCCAGCAGGTTGTCGATGACCAGGGCGAGATCCTCCGCCTCGCCCCAGAAGGGTCCGGTCCCCTCCGCGATCTCCAGGCGTAACGAATGTCGGGGGGAGGCCTGGGCGTACTTTTTTGCCAGGGGGGCGAGCAGTTCCCGGGGATGCAGACGCTCGCGGTGGAGGCTCTCCCGTTGCGACTTGAGGCGACCCAGGCGCAGGAAGTTGTCGATCAGGCGGTTCAGGCGTTGTCCTTCCCGCAGCATCGCTTCGAGGTAGCCGCGCCGCTCTTCGGCGGAACCTTCCTCTTAGATCGGAAGAGCGTCGTGTAGGGAAAGAGTGTAGATCTCGGTGGT